>JABXGY010000072.1 GCA_016550395.1 archaeon
AAACACCTCAGGAAGTTGGAATAACCATTGACCGGCTTCGAAAGGGTGAGAAAGATCCTACTATTGCCGTATTTATTCAAGAGTTGCAGACAAAAGGTGTAAAACGATTTTTTGTTGAATCACAAGCCTTGGCTGAAGTGTTAACAACGCTTTATGAGACTAAGACCATCCAATACGAAGATATCGATCTGTGGCGTAGAGCACGACAGGAGTTCATTGGCTCAAACCTGACTACAGAGAAGTTAAAGACTCTGCACGATATTGCGATCGAATTGGCACGCCAAGCCATTCGGGAGGCATCAGAGCAAGGTGATCAGTTAGTTATCCAAGCGATGAGCTCCCTAGATGATGTTGAGAAAGTACAGAACCTGATGGTATCGAGATTGAGAGAATGGTATGGGTTACATTTTCCAGAAGCAGCACAAACAATCGAAGACGCTCAAATTCTTGCGAAAATCGTGACAGAAGGAGGACGACGAGAAAACATCGAAAAAAACCCTGAACTAATTCAATTACTTTCTGAAACGCCTGTAAAACCTGATTTATTAAGTCAATCAATGGGTGCTGATATTCATCAACATGATATGGAAATGATCCAAGCTTTATCTAGCCAGCTCCTTGATCTTCAAAAACTCAGAAAACAACTGGAAACGTATCTAGATGAGGGGCTACAAGGAATTGCTCCCAATCTCCGAGGATTGATTGGACCAGTGATTGGGGCGAGATTCATCACTTTAGCAGGAGGGCTCGAAAAGTTAGCACGACTACCAGCAAGTACTATTCAGGTTTTAGGTGCAGAACAGGCATTATTTCGGGCAATAAAAACTGGAGCTCGACCCCCTAAACATGGAATCATTTTCCAGCACACAATGGTACACTCAGCACCCTGGTGGCAGCGAGGGAAAATCGCGAGAATTTTAGCAGGTAAAATAGCCATTGCCGCTCGTGTCGATTTATATTCAGGAGAGTATGTGGCCGATGAATTAAAACAAAGCGTATTCCAACGTATAGCCGAAGTAAAGAGGAAATATCCCACTGCACCCAAAAGGATACCGTCAGTGAAACCGACTAAACACACGCCACGTCGGAAAAAATTCCATAGGAAAGCTAAATCACCCTCACGTAAGAAATCACGATCAAAGACGAAGAGGCAGAAATGATGGTTAAGGTTAGGAAAGACAAGAAAAAAGCCAATCTGTATTGGTTAGAAATCGATGAGAAGACTCAGCGTCCAGCAACAAAAAATCTAGTAAAGGGCAACAAAGTCTATGGGGAGATGTTAGTACAGGATAAAACTCATGAGTTCCGATTTTGGGATCCGTATCGAAGTAAATTAGCTGCAGCCTTTCTTCGGGGACTCGAAGCTTACGCTTTTAATTCAGGCATTTCTGTACTTTATCTAGGTGCATCATCAGGTACTACAGCCAGCCATATTTCAGATCTTATTGGACCCAGTGGTGTTGTTTATTGTGTTGAATTTGCTCCCCGGGTGATGCGTGATTTGGTTCAAATCTGTTCAATACGCTATAATATGATACCATTCCTCGCGGATGCAAGACACCCCGAATCTTACAATCATATCCCTCAACTTGTAGATGTTCTTTACCAAGATGTTGCTCAACCGAATCAAGCAAAAATACTTGTTGAGAACGCCAAGCGTTTTCTCAAGCCAGGTGGAACTGCGTATTTAGCTATAAAAGCTCGAAGCATAGATGTTACTGCAAAACCAACACGGATATTTCAGCGTGAAGAAAAGACGTTGACTCAATCGGGATTTACCATTGTAGAACGATTATCCCTAGACCCCTTCACCGCAGACCATGTATTCATAAGTGCTGTATATGGTGTAAACTAAGATGAAGAAGTATTCCGGATTTCTATCACGACTGGAGCGGGAAATTGCTCAATTAAACGATCATATGCCCCAAACAAAAAAATCTCTTTCTCAACTTCTTGGTGAAACTTCACCAGCATTCATTACACGAGATGGTCAACGGAGTGCAGTCAGACGAGAGGAATTAGAAAAACTCGCTGAAATCATTCCCTCCGAACTGCATGACCAGATTATGCTTCCCATCACAATTTTGCGTAGAACATCCTTAGGACCAGGAGCGCACACAATCGGAGGATCGAAACTCGAGCAATTTTCAATTCTTCGCATTCTAGAGAAAATAAAAACACCATATGAGATGTGGCGACAGGCAAAACTTCCCCGAATTATTTATTCACCGGAAGTGACTTTGTTAAGACAGAAATTACAAACAACATTGACAATAGGATTTGGTACATAGTATGAAAACGAATCAGCAATACTTAGACGAGGTTCATGATGTTATAGATTCTGCGAACCGAGTGCATGCTACTAGCTTTGACCAAGAGTATTGCTTTGATAGTATAGTTGATGAAGGATATGCACGGATTGCCATTAAGGTCAGCATGACCATTGATAACGTGGAAACGACCATCCGAGATGAGTTAAGAAGGATTTGTTCATTTTTACGATGTACTCCCTTAATCGTAGGAGAAAAGACTCGAAAACGACCTTTGCATGATGGAGTAGTTCATACCCGTGGTTCAATTCCGGCAATAACTCTTGAAACATTACGTCAATTATTAGAGGAGAAGAAGCTGCCATTCATTATCGCAAAAAAAGGCGGCATCTACGCAATAGTGAACGGAGATAAATTAAAAGAGATTCGCGAAGCCCAAAACTATTCTCGAGGAAGTATCGCTGAAGAACTGGGACTATCACGGAGAGCTGTCTACGAATATGAGCGAGGTACCATGAATCCTACCATTGAGGTAGCCTTACGCCTTGAGAAGATACTTGGCAAACAATTTATTCAGCCCTTTGATTTATTAGAGGTGGATGCAACCAAAGAAGTTCCTAATTTCTTTAGCCAGTACACAGGTAAAGAAACCAAGCTAGCAAAAACAACTCTTGAGGTTTTATCTCGTCTAGGGTTACAATCCACCTTAACACATGACAGCCCTTTTGATATTTTAACATCTCTTCGTCAACGTGTCTTACTAAGTTATCTAAAACAACGTCTTGAACAGCTCAATGAAGATCGGCTTTCATTTCTTGCGAAATTATCTGAGGTCCTGAATGAAGAGCCGACAATTATTGCCTCTGATGATCCATCTGTTGAATCAATAAATGGTATTCCAGTTGTCTACATCAAGGAACTATTGGCAATGGAAAAGCCCAGAGAATTTATCGCGCTAATTCGTAGCCGTCGAGGAGCTTGATGTGTACGAAAAACATCAAGAAGGAAAAGTAACATTTCTTCGTCCACCATTACAAAAGGTTCCATCAACAAGTATGCCTGTGTTTTACAATCCGAAATCAGAATTAAACCGTGATCTCACTATACTCGCCCTGCAGGTATTTCTTAGTCAGCATAAAAAAACAAACATTAGGGTCTGCACACCACTTGCTGGAACAGGAGTCCGTGCCATTCGCATTGCCAAAGAAGTTCCTGAGATCCAACAAGTTGTAGCAGGGGATGCGAACCCTATAGCCGTTGAACTCATCGATAAAAATCGTAATCTTAATGGTGTATCTAATATTGTTGAGGTACATCACATTGGAGCCAACCAATTACTCACGCAACATACTTCATCCCAAAAACGCTTTGATGTTATAGACATTGACCCTTTTGGATCTCCACGCGATTTTTTTCATTCCGCAATAAGCTCTTTAAAACCTCATGCAATATTGTGCATCACCGCAACCGATATGCCGGTATTAGTTGGGATTCGCCGTCGTACTTGTATTAAACGGTATTCGGCTGTCCCAATGAAAACTGAATACGCACATGAACTTGGTCTACGCATTTTACTAGGTTGTATTGTTAGAGAAGCTGCAGCTCAGAACATAGGGTTAACACCCCTACTTTCTTTTTCTATTGACCATTATGTCCGTTTATACTGTGAAACAACGGAAGGAGATGAAAACGCATGGACTTCATTGTCCAAATTAGGATTCATATTCCACTGCGAGGAATGTGGATTTAGATCGATTAATCAAGGTCTAATACCATTTGATTCCCATTGTCCTAATTGTGAAAAACGAGTTAAGAAACAAGCAGGACCATTATGGATTGACCAAATTGCTAGTAAGCGTTTCATAGAGTATCTAATACAACAGATTCCTCACCATTCCTTCGGCACAAAACGTCGTATATCATCGCTTTTAGACACCCTACTTGAAGAGGTTGAAGGTCCTGCAACCTACTTTAATCTCCACCAATTGGCTGATAAATTGGATATTCCTGTTCCTCCATTCCGTCTGGTTATTGATGAGCTTCATAATAAAGGCGAGTTCGCAAGCCGAACCCATTTTTCTCCACATGCCATTCGAACTACCACAGATGAAAAACACCTTTGTCAGATTCTAGTTAAACTCAATAAAGAGGTGTGAAGAAATGGGAAAATGGAAAAGGACTGAAGCGTACCGAAAACGGGCACGTGAAGCAGGATATCGATCACGAGCAGCCTATAAATTACTAGAAATCGAAGAGCAGTTCTCAATCTTCAAACATGCTAAGCGAATAGTGGATTTTTGTAGTGCTCCCGGTTCATGGTTACAAGTGATAAAGGAATGTTGTAAAACACCTGATTGCTCCATCGTTGGCATTGACATTAATTACATCAAACCGCTTTCAGGAGTTCATTTAATTCAACGTTCCATTGATGATCCTAGGCTAAAATCCCAAATATTAGAATTAATTCAAAAACCTGCCAACTTAGTTCTCAGTGACTGCTCCCCAAAACTTACAGGTAAGAAAACAATTGATAGAGAACGCCAGATTTGGCAGGCTAAAATGAGTTTACAACTTGCTTTACAACTTCTAGAAAAGAATGGGCACTTCGTAACGAAAGTATTTCAATCAGGCGAGTTTCGAGATTTCATTACCCATGTTAAGCAACATTTTAGTTTTGTAAAAACATTCAAGCCGAAATCCTCATTTCAACGAAGCTCAGAAATGTACCTAATAGCAAAACACTTTCAGGGCAAACAAAATCCAATTAGTCAAGACGCTCTTTGATCCAATTATTTAGTTTATCACATCCCCAAGGACTTGTAGGTTGACCAGCACCACACTGATCAATATCAGGACATATAAAACAAGGACAGCCCTGAAGCGTATCCCATTCAGAGTCTTCTTGCCAAATTATCCGAATCACTGATTTTCCATCATGTTTTTCTTCGATTTTTTTCACTTTACCATTCTGGCTTAATGATTCAATAATTTTGAGAATAGATTTTTCGGTTTGATCCATTTGCTGAGCTAACTCGGCAAGAAGTATGCCCTGCTTCCCTGCTCCTCTAAGGAGTTCGATGGTACTTGATTCCATGGCATCAATAAAAAAGCGGTTTCGCGAGATAAAAAGTCTTTCAAGCAGCAATGAAAAAAAGAAGGGAGAAAGGGCGACAAAAATCGCCCTCTGAATATCCCGTTAGAGTGGAACTTCAAGGTCAAGTTTTTCAACTAATTCTTTGTATCGGTTACGAACTGTAACTTCGGTGACTCGTGCTACAGCAGCTACTTCTCTTTGTGTTCTGCGAGAGTTTGCCAGCACGCTAGCAACATAGATTGCCGCAGCTGCTACACCTGTTGGTCCACGTCCACTTGTTAGACCTTTGTTAGCAGCCATTTTGAGAATGGAAATTGCCTGTGCTTGGACTTCGCCGAGTAATTTCAATTCACTAATGAACCGCGGAACATAATCAATGGGAGAGGTTGGTGGAATTGAGAGCCGAAGTTCTCTAGCAATAAACCGGTAACTTCGACCAATCTCTTTCTTACCAACTCGTGAGACTTCAGCAACCTCATCTAGGGTTCGAGGTATTCGTGATTGCCGACAAGCGGCATAAAGCGCTGCAGCAGCAACACCCTCAATTGAACGGCCACGAATAAGTCGTTGTTCAACTGCTTTGCGATAGAGCATGGCAGCAATTTCTCGAACATTTCGTGGTAGGCCTAGACTAGAGGCCATACGATCGAGTTCTGAGAGCGCGTACGCCAGATTACGTTCCGTTGCATCAGATACCCGGATTCGACGTTGCCATTTTCGTAACCTATAGATTTGAGCTCGCCGTTTTGGAGCCAAATCTTTACCATAGCTATCACGATTCCGCCAGTCAATCATGGTAGAGAGACCTTTATCGTGAATAGTAAAGGTAAGTGGAGCCCCTACACGTGCACGTTTGTCACGTTGTTCTTGGTCAAAAGCCCGCCACTCTGGGCCTTCATCGATTATTCGATCTGTGAGCACGAGTCCGCAGTTCATGCAGATTATTTCGGCTCTCGAATAATCCTTCACTAAACGGGTAGTACCACAGTCAGGACAGTGAGCGAGTGCAGTTGCACTTACTTCTTTCGTCGTTTCCCTACGCCTCCTTTGGGAACCTTCTTCGTGAAGAGAGTTGTCCCAGGAGGTATTACAGTGTCAGTGATTTTGGCTTCAGGTTTCACAGCAGCAAACGGTTGAATAGTTGGTCCAAAGATATCAATAATTTTTCCAACAAGTTTTGAGTCAGAAAAGAAAACACGTGTTCCTAGTTGTATAGCTTGATTTAGACGCGCAATGATGTGTCCTTGCGCGGAAAAATGTAATACATGACCAATTCCTTGCAGCAGATCGACTCCTGGGAAGGCTGGAAATGGGTCGTGGTGGGGATTAGAGGGTGAGAAACAGACCGTCACTTAAAAACGTTTTCCTGCTTTTCTGCACCGAAAAGTTGTCTTATGTAACCTCTTCATGAAGATACGCTTTAACTGGTCTTGATTTGGAATTTTTTTTATGTTTTTACTAAAATTTTGTGTTAAGAGCCTACTTCACGCCAGCCACTTTCAGTGTTTTCATTACCTTCGCCAATTCTTTCAGGATTTTTGTTTTTGAGGTATCGGGATGTTTCTTGATAAGGACAACACCAGCAGTAGTCCACCAGCTTGATGGGTATCTCGCTTTAGATTCAACCGTATATTCCAGACCTAGTCGTTGAGCGGCTTTCGCGATTATTCCTGTGTTGACAGTTGGAAGTGCTAATTTTTTAGGAACTCGACGTCCTGATTGGCGAGTGCGATTTGCTTCGAAGTATGCGGGATAAATGTAGTAATTGCCTGACTTACGCATTCTCAATCGCTTCCCTAAAAATAATTAACCCACAAAAAGGTTTGCGTAGTTAGGAAGGTAGCAAGTTTGAAAAAGGCTAATAGAGGCTGATAAAACGACATGCATGAATTTTCAACGGCCGTTAGCATCATTGAGGCTGTAAAACGGGCCGCTAAAGACTACGGGGCAACCAAAGTCACTGGGATTACTATCCAAATTGGAAAGTTATCAATGTTGAACCATGATCAGTTACTGTTTGGTTTGGAAATCGCAGCTAAGGATTCTATTGCAGAAGGAGCGAAAATTACCATTGAGCCTCTACCAATTAAGATTAGATGTAATCGATGTGCAACTAAATCGATTGTAAACAAGGAAGGAGCTCTTTATGAGGTACTTTCCTCACTAACATGTCCGAAATGTAAAGCGAGGGACATCGATATCATCCAGGGTCGAGAATGCGTAGTCAAAGACATCCAAGCGGTATTAGATGAAGAAAATTAAGTTATTTTTATTCAACCTTTACAGCATTAACCACGCCGCTTTGTCCAGGTCGACTGGTCACCACAGCTTTTCCTTTCTCTGTCTCAATAATGGCGCCTTTAGTAATAATTCCCCGGCGATCAAAATCAACATCAGCAGGATTTTCTAATACCTGAATGATTCTTAATTTTTCAGATTGCCCTGTTGCCTTATCAGTCACATTGGCAAAAGAAGCAGCGAGTAAGCGCGATTTGTAATTTCCGCCCAATGAACGTTTAATACGAAGTTTCTTTTCACCCATGATAGTTTCGGTAGCTTGGCTACCCCTTTCGTATTTTCGGTGTTTACGTGAAATGCGGCGGCGAGCACCACTAGGATACCGTTTTGATCTACCTTGCCATAGTGGCATTTTCCAAACCTCGGTTTGAGACGAGACTCCGTCAATGAGCTATAAAGATTTCGCCGTATCCGATAATAGCAAAGACTTTAGGTATCTGGATTTGTGACACCTTAGAAGTAAACTAGGTTGTGATACCAGTGAACCCTGAAAAGACTCTTGTTGAATTAGCCCATGGAGCTGGTGGGCGTGCGATGAATCAGTTCCTTACAGAGAGAATTTTTCCTCATTTTGCCCTTAATCGATTCAAGGGGGGAATTGGATTACCTGAAGCAGATGATGGAGCAACCATGCCATTTGACGGAAGTGAATTGGTAGTTTCTACGGATAGCCATACGGTTTCCCCATTATTTTTCCCTGGGGGCGATATTGGTAAGCTTGCTGCGGCAGGAACGATTAATGATATAGTCATGATGGGAGCCCAACCCTTGGTTATGACTAGTGCCTTAGTGATTGAGGAAGGATTCCCTATTAACGACTTAGAAAAAATTCTTGGATCTTTAGCTGATACTGCGGCAGAAGACCATATTGCGGTGATTGCTGGTGATACTAAGGTAATGCCTCGAGGAAAATTGGATCAACTAATTATGTGCACAACAGGACTCGGTTTAGTAGAGAAGGGAAAGGTTATCGTTGATAGCGGTGCCCAAATCGGCGATAAAATCATTATGACAGGAACTATAGGTGACCACGGAATCGCTCTCTTAGCTAATCGTGAGGGACTTTCTTTTGAAACTGACTTGACCTCTGATGTCGCACCTCTGTGGTCCTTAGTTAAACCTGTTTTAAAAATTGGAGGAATTCATGCCATGAAAGATCCAACACGTGGCGGGCTTGCAGCAGCTTTGAACGATATTGCTAAAAAATCAGGCGTAGGAATTTGGATCAATGAGAATAGCTTACCCTTTCAGAGAGAAGTATTAGCAGCAAGTCAGATGCTTGGACTTGACCCATTACAGGTGACTTGTGAGGGTAAGGCATTGATTAGTGTAGCAGAGGAAAAGGCTGATTCGGTATTGCGCACAATTCGAAAGACAAAATATGGCAAATCAGCTCAAATTATCGGAGAAGCAAAAAAGGAGCAGCAAGGTCTTGTAATCATGAAAACTGAAGTTGGTGGTTCACGTGTTATTCAACACCCTTGGGCAGAGGCCATTCCACGTGTTTGTTAATTTTTCAGAGCTTTGGTCTCATCATTAATGAATTTGTATTAAAGTTTCTCCGAAAATTTGTTTAATTTGCTCACTTAAATCTGGAGCACATATTGCAGCGGGTTGTGGTTTGTCGAGCTTGCCTTTATATTTGGTTAGAAATAGTTGCGTGATACGTTTAGCAACTTTTTCAATCAGGATTGGATTGAAGTTTTTAGCACTACAAATAACAAGTAACCCATGCTGTAACGGATGAAACGTATATTGACAAGGCTCTGTTGTAACAGTTTCAATTTGACCATCAGTCACTTCTTTTGCGAAAAGAGACAGGGCAATAAAGAATCCACCAAGTATTGCTGGATCGGGTTGAACATTATCCTTTTTAAAAACCTGATAGAAAAAGGGACAACCAGACTCTCGAAGAATGAATAGTGAATAGATTCCATTTAGCACGACTGTTTCGGATTTTTCCCTTTCAGAAGTACAATGCAAGAGGGAGGGGCGGGTGAATCGTACCACACTAAGAGCCTCATTTCTTTTTAACTCTCATTTGATTGATATAACCAGATATAAACTCGTAGAGTGAGAGAGCAAAAACTTCGGCATACAGACAGTAGTCTTAATTACATTTACAGATTCTTAGAAGCATTCGCTAATTCTGATTGCTCAATTCGAATTTGTCGAACCATTCTTTTTAATTGGCCTTTGAGTTTGTCGATATCATAATCGAATCCAAAATAATCTGCGAACATCTCAGTTGTAGAAAGTTCCTTTGTTCGTCCTACTGGAGTCGCCTCAATAAACCCATGTGCTTCTAGGTTTTTGATGTGCTTATAGCTATGGGACCCACGGTACAAGACAACATTAGATTGTAAAATCGGCTGCGAAAGGGCGATATATATGAGAGTTTTTAGTTCTCCTAGAGCGAGAAGTCCCTGTGGAGCCAGTTCTCCAACTTGTTCACTTAATTGAGGATCTAATTGCAGTACGAATCGTTGGCGAGGGAGACGTACAATTTCAAGAGCCCCTGAACGCTTTGAATAGTCGTCGATAAGCTGTTGGACAACATCACGTACTTTTTTTAATGTAGGAATTTGTGTGACTTTCTGGATATCATGAATTGTGAGCGGGCGCCCCGAGATATAGAGTGCAGCTTCAACCAAACGTGATTCCTTATCCACCCACCACGCCCTCCTCATAGGTGGGCTTTTCAACCCAAATCATTATGTCTCCATATTGCTGATCTTGGGTGATACGTACCTTTCCTTCACTCATCAGATATAACAAGCTTAGAAAAACTCGAATTATCTCAATAACTGGCATTCTTCGGACAAAATCAAAAAATGAGATAGGAGTACCATCATGAGCGGTCTCACATAATTGGATGTATAGTTGTTTCATTGATTTGGTTAATTCAACATGCGTGATATCTAGTTGCGGAATTAGTGATGGTATGATAGCGCTTTTTTTACGCTTTCGCGAATACCTCTTTGGTGGATAAATCAACTCACGGAGGGCTTCAACGAATTCCGCTGAGGATGTCTGTCGAATTCGTAGTCGAAAGGGAGGACGTATTGGTGGAAGGAAGATGTCTTCTTCGATGACTCGGATGATTTCTTCTTCTTCCCGACCAAATTCGAGTAAATATTCGGTTTTCAAACGGAGAAGGATCGCAGCGGAAAGAAGCGCACGACCACAAATACGAAAATCAATGTATTCCTCAGTAAGTAAACGACCAATAAACCCATTGACAAGCTCGGCTAAGTCGAGTTCCCAGGGACTTATCCTCTGTAACTCAAGGATATCGGTAAGGACTCGCCAGGGTTGATGGAACCAAAATGGCTCTGAACTACTTTCTGTCACCAGTGACTCTTCTCCGAGGAATAAATCGATGTTTTAATTTGGGGTTATGTGGGGATTGCATACCTAATAAAATGATGTATTATCGATTCTAAAAGGTAACCTGATTAGGTTCTTCATGAATTTCTATGTTTTAGGTTTTTCCTTCAATCATCAACAATCCCTCTTCAAATTTCACAGAAAAGACTTGTGATATACCATCAACCATAGCGACACCCAATAGGGTCCGGGCCAGTCTTATCGTGATCTCGTTATGGGAGATTATTATAAACTGAGAGTTTTGGGAGAGATTTTCGATAAGTTTTGCCACTCGATCGGCGTTGTTGGGATCAAGTGCCTCATCAATCTCATCAAGGAAGTAGAAAGGTGCAGGTTGATGGAGTTGTAGTGCAAACATGAAAGTTAATGCAGTGAGGGCTTTTTCTCCACCAGATAATGCATCAAGATACTGAATGCGCTTTCCAGCTGGTCGCACGCGCATTCGTATCCCGCCAAGAAATGGATTTTCTGGGTTTTCCAACTCAAGTTGGCCTTCGCCATTGGTGAGTTGTTGGTATACATCAGTGAAATTGTGTGAGATGCTGTTAAAGGCGGTCATAAATACACGGAATTTTTCTTCTTCCGCTCTTCGCATTGCGTCAAGAATAGCCTCTCGTTCCTCTCGGATCCGACGTTCTTTTTCTAGGATTTCGTCAAAGGCGTGACGAATTTCATCGAAGCGTTCGACTGCTTTTTGGTTTATGAGACCAAGTTGTTCCCGTTCCTGTTGTAAGTTCGACATTTCTCTTCGAATGCTATGCACAGTTGAAGGTTCAATGGGTATAGCCGGTGGTTCCAAATCACTAACCTTTTCCTTTTGGACAGTATAGCGTTCTTCCCAATGTTCTATCCGCCCTTCAATTTTTGATCGATCCATTTTTTCTTCATTGATGTTATCAAATAGATCGTCAATCGTGACAGTTAATCGACGGCTTTCTGCTTCGCTTTCAGAGATATGATTTTCAAGATCAAGAATCTGTTTCTCTAATTTTTCATTGATGGTTTCTAATGAAGTCAATTCCAATTGACTTCGCTGGATTTCTTTTTCATTTAATTCAAACTCATTAGTCGTTTGTTCCAATTCACTTTTAGTATTAGCAAGATCGTGTGATATCCGGGAAATTTCTCTTTTTGTGTTTCTTGCTTCACTTGTTTTTTCTGTTAACTCTAGTTGAGTTTCACGAAGTTGAGATTCCAACGCATCGAGTTCAGAACGAAGTTTTGTAAGATTGGGATCGAGACTACTTCGTTCTATATCAGAAAGGTTTTGCTGCAATTCTTCACGTTTTCGCGTGAGTTCATCAATTTCTAATTGCGTGGATTGAAGTTTTTCATCCAATGTGATTTTAGCTTTTTCATCTCCTTTCAAGGATTCATGCAGCTTCGCAATACTTGATTTGAAAGTTTGAAGTGATGCTTCTTGTTCTGTAACAACTTCAGTTGCTTGATCTTTCCTAACTTGTAACTTTTCAGCAACTTTTTGCTTTTCTCGAATTTGATCAACGAGTTGTGTAAGTTTTTCCTGCCTTTGATGATATTCACGTTCAGTTTTTGCTTGTAACGTCCGTAACTCTTTGAGTTTTTTCTGTAACTCAGGAATTCGAGCCTCCTCTTCGAGGGTCAGCGATGAGATACCCTTGAAATAGCCTCCAGTGATCGTTCGATTCGGCTCTACCACGTCGCCATCAATGGTGATTTTTCTAATTCCTGGGGCTGTAATGTTCCGCGCAACTTTTAGATCTTTAACAATTAGCGTACGACCAAATACAAATTCAAAAGCGGGACGGTACTGTTCATCAAATTTAAGCAACTCCAGTGCATTTCCTACAACGCCTTTTTGCCGCTTCTTGTAAGTATAGGTATCTGTTTTGATAGATTGGAGTGGGATGAAGGAAACCCGACCCAAGCGATTCTTTTTCAAATGTTCAATGCATTTAGTTGCAGTGTCTTCATTATCCACAACCACGAAATCTAATCGACTTCCGCCTGCAACCTCAAGTGCAGTTGCATATTCTGTTGAAGTTTTTCCCAGGCTGCTTAAGGTCCCAAAAACTCCTGAAAGTTTCTCATCATTCACATATTTCATAACTGCATCTGTTGCAGCCTTTCGTGTGAACCCATACTTTTTGAATTCACGAATTGTCTTTAAACGTGTCTGCGCTTCTAACAACTCTTCTTTAGAATCCTGAATGAGTTTTATCAGTTCTTCTTGACTATTCTGTTTCTCTAGAACCGATGTTTGTAGTTCTTCCTGCTGCGTATTGAGTAAATTTACTTCTGATTGGATAGTCTGTAGTTCCTTTTCGACGCTTTGAAGATCGGTTTGTGCTTCTAACAAGGTGCGTTCTTGTTGAGGTAGGAACCTGTAGCTTTCGTCAATTTGTAGTTTAAGGTTATTAATCCCTGTGTCTGAGACTCGGCTTAATGCGGAAATCTCACCAAGCTCACTTTTCTTTTTCTCAATTACATCAGTCAGTGTTAGAATTTGTTCTCTTAAAGAAAGGTATTCTGTATCAGGTAAAGATGTTTGATCTGAGAGTGCTGATAGCCTAGAACGGATTGGTGAAACTTGTTCTGAGAACAAAGCCTCTTGTGATTTGAGCGCTGTAATTTCCGTTTCAAGATTATTATTTATTGATTTTTGTTCAGCTTCTTGGGATTCAAGATGAGTAGTACTTGAGGAGATTAAATCTATCTGTTTAGATATTTTTTCCGATGTCAGCTGTAATCCTTTTAAGATTTCACGGAGTCGGGTAGCTTCAATCTCTTTCTGGTGTAATTGTTGATCCAAGTCCTTGATTTGTGCAGCTCCGTTTTGGATACTTTCTTCTAGTTCTAATTTTCGATTCCTGGCTTCTGACCTTTGGGCTTCTAATTCTTCGATTCTACTGGTAAAGGCGGCATATTCCTCTTTCATGCTATTCAATCGTTGTTCAATTCTAGCAAGTTCTGCGAAGACTAAATCCCTTTCCAAGTGAGTAAGTTTATCTGTTATTTCGCGCCAACGAAGTGCATCTTTTCGATCCTTTTCAAGTCGAGTATATTCTTGACGTATTTCCTCTGTCCGCATTTGGACCATTTTCAGATTTTGATCAACTTTGACTAATTCACTTTCGATTTGTTGTTTCTTCTCGTCAAAGACTGAAATACCTGCCACGCCTTCTACAATCTGTCGTATTTCTGTCGTTGTCATGCTGATGATATTGGCTAATTCATTTTGCATCACGATATTGTGTCCTTCTGGATGTAACCCTGCTACGGCGATTGTGTCGAGCATTTCAGTCCGAGTAACTCGCCTGCCTCCTATTCGATAGGAGCTTATACCGCTTTCGTCTACTTCTCGGCTAATTGTAACATCATCAGCATCTATTGGAAAATGCCGGTCTGCATTATCAAAAACTAGGCTTATCCGACATAATTTCGCAGGGGATTTCTCAGCCCCGCCATTAAATAAGAGGGAAGCAAAATTCTCCGCGCGGAGTGACTTACTACTTAATCGCCCCAATACAAAACATACAGCGTCTAAGATATTGCTTTTCCCACATCCATTTTCGCCAACAATAGCAGTAAAACCTGGGGTAAGGTTGATGTTGGTTTTTCGTGGACTGAAACTTTTGAACCCTTGAATTGAAATTTGCCGAATGAAAGCCACGAGAAAAACGCCTACCCACTAACTTTTATATCTTAGTCAAACGCGGCAACAGATGTAAATACCACTACAAAAAGGTCTCGAAATCACTTTTTTCAATAATTTTATCAGGAGTTTTTCCTGGTCTAACACACTGAAAAGAAAGTTTCTTATTCTTTAGAAATTTTTTCGACAGCAGCTCGAAGACTTCGGATAATAAGACCTAAGCTTGCTGCGGCATCTTTACCGGCGATGGCAACAATCATAGTTTTTGAAGCCGTTACTGCTACTGTATAACCCTTGTTCGTTTCTAGGTACATAGCTTGTGTTGACCCTTGGTCAACAGCTTTATTCACATTCTTTGTTTCTTTCAAAACGGTAACAATACTAGAAACAATTGCATTGTGATCCGTTTCCCTTAATGTCTGTCCAGCGACAACTTTCCCAGAACTAGAAGCAGTAATTATGCCCTCAAGTTCAGGAATAGTATCCATGATTTCAGCGAGAATCTTTTCGACCTCTTTCTTACCTAGCATGAAAGCCACACCCATCGCCAGGGAAATATGGCAATTACCTCGTACGATAAACAAGCATTGGTCTCTGTATTTAAAAACTGTGCGCAGATAGAGTGAACTCGATAGATTTTTTCAAAAAGTCTTGTACAACTCCGAACAAGAGGGAACTTTTATAACTTCTATAAGAGACCACTAGTCAGTGGCTAGAGAGCGTGGAGTACAATGATTGGCGGAAAAGCATTGAAAGATTCACTCAAACGCCTCGGTGCACATGAAGGTGTTCGCGGCGTGATTATTACGAATATGGAAGGTCTACCAATCAGCTCCAATCTTAATGCAGAAACAACTGAAGTCATCTCTGCACTCGTAACATCATTAGTCGGAAAAGCAAAACGTGTTGTCGACGAACTAGGTGAAGGCGGCATGAACTTTCTCACAATTTCAACCCCTAAAGGAGAAGTTATGGTCGCTCCAGAAGAAGATTATATACTCATCGTACTTCGGGGATAATACAACAGCTAACCCTACCCCCTCGAAAACACATCAACCCCCAATAGCCCACGTTCTTCCACACAAAAGATATAAGCTGCCCCTCAAATGGTAACTCTTGCAAGCTTGGTGAAAGGGATCAACCTTGTCAATAACAGTAAGACAATTCGATGAAATCCTCTCCGATGTAATTAAGAGCGAACCTGGAATTAAGAAGACAATACTTGTTGACCGAACTGGATTAACTATAGCACATGTCTCAAAATTTTCATACTATCCCGTGGATGTTGATGGTATTGGCGCGATTGCGAGTGCTGTTTTCTGTGCCAGCGAAGAACAAGGAAAAAGTCTTGATGTCGGTGACTTAACAATTGTGACATCGGAGTTTGGTGATGGAAAGATATTCGCCGCTGGTGCAGGAAAAGGTGTCCTCTGTGTTATCACGGATAAAGAAGTGAATATTGGAATGATTCGCCTAACAATGATGAAAGCTGCAGCTGAGCTTGCTAAGGTATTAGATGAATTTATGGCAGAGAAGCCAGCTGTTGCTGCTGGCAAGACTGATGCGGAGCGGGAGGAGCTTCGCGCAGCGCTGGGCGAACTCGAGAAGGGTTAATAGGGACGGGAAAATGCAAGGTGAACAAGGAGGAACCGTCCTACATTGAAGAAAGACACGCAAGGCAGAATACATTTCAAGATTGTCTTCTGGGGACCTTCACTGTCTGGAAAGACCACAGCACTTCGTTGGATTTACGATAATGTAGAGGGCTTAAATAAAGGCGGATTCACCTCTGTTGCTGACCATACTGGAAGAACACTCTTTTTTGATTATACACCCATGCAAGCTACAGCTCAAGTAGTATTTGATGTGTATACTGTTGCAGGGCAGCGCCGACACCGTGGACAGCGAAAAGTCATTTTGACTGGTGTAGATGGAATAATCTTTGTAGCTGATTCTTCTCCAGATCAAATGGAGGCGAACATTGAGAGTATGGCTGAGCTTCGATCATTTGTTGGAGAAGAGCTTGGACATTCAATCAGCCTAGTAGTTATGTTAAACAAGCAGGATTTACCAAATGCAATGGAAAAAACGGTTATGTTAGCAAAATTAGGACTTGGAAATGCCCCTAATTTTACCACCTGTGCTCTAACAGGTGAAAATGTTAAACGCACCTTTAGACAGGTTACTCGCGATATCTTGATGTACCATTTGTACCCTAAGACATCTGCAAAAGCGTCTGCGAGTTAGACCGAAATTGATGATTCCCAGTTCCCCTGAAATAGACAAGATTCTACAAAGCCTTACTGAATCAGTGGATGAAATTGAGGCCGCTGTTGTTGTAGGTATAGATGGCCTGCCTATTGCAGCAAATCTTCCCGAAGAATTTGATGAAACGCTTTTATCGGCTATGAGCGCAGCATTACTCACAGTTGGAGAAAGAGCAGCATCAGACTTAGGAAAAGGGGCACTCCACCAAGTTTTTGCTCAAGGCGATTCAGGGGCCATTATCATGGTTGCTGCAGGGCCGGATTCAGTTTTAATGGTGAGTACCACAACATCATCATTGGCTGGACTTGGGCTTGTTTTCATTAATATGGAACGGGCTGCAAAAAAAATTGCCAAAAAACTCAACAGATAATAAATTAAAGAATTCATAAAACGAAAGGTTATATATCGCTGGATTTTGGCACTATCAGAGGATTAAACAGTGACGAACCTAATAGGACCGATATATCATCTGTATTCTTGGTATCTTTGGCGTCAAATTAAGGATAAACCTATGCCAACGCATGTGGGTATAATTCTTGATGGAAACCGGAGATACGCAAAGCACACTAACCAAGAAGTCAGTGTTGGACATACAGTGGGCGCCCAACGGGTTGATGAGGTCCTCGATTGGTGTTTTGAGACTGGAATTAAAGTTGTAACAATTTATGCTTTTTCAACAGAGAATTTTTCTCGAAAGCCAAAAGAAGTTCACCACATCATGGAGTTAGCCAAGGAACGATTTGAAACTGTTGCGAGATCAGAAGTTGTGCATCGCCATCAAGTTAGAGTTCGAGCAATTGGTCAACTCTCTTTACTCCCGCCTCAGGTATTAGCTGCGATTAAAGAGGCAGAAAAAACTACAGCAAACTATGAAAAATTCCAGCTAAACGTGGCAATTGGCTATGGTGGACGAACAGAGATAGTTGATGCTGTTCAACGTATTGCACAAAAAGTTCAAAGCGGAGAACTGGACCCAACCCAGATTTCAGATGACACAATTGAGAAGCATCTCTATACAGCTGGTATTGCAGACCCAGAGTTGATTATCCGAACCTCCGGCGAAGAACGCTTATCTGGATTCCTTTTATGGCAATCAGCGTATTCTGAACTATATTTTGCCGATGTGTACTGGCCTGAAATACGGAAAATTGATTTTTGGCGTGCACTACGGACCTTTCAGCGAAGAGAACGGAGATTTGGCAACTAGGAAAACGTTATTCTAGCACTTCGAATGAGTGCTTAGAATTAGGAGGTATTTGAGATACCACGAAAAAAAAGAAAGACAATTGCGTTATTGGTCGATAGCACTATCTCACCCTCCTTAACCACAATTCTAACTCAGCTCCGTCCATTATTGAAAGAAATTGGAGATATCAAGATTGCCAAGGTTCTACTATTACAACAACAGGCTTTGGATGTCTCAAATGAAATTTCTCAGGAAGGTTTTACACCGATAATTGTTCATACTGATTTAGATATCCATTTTTCTTTAGAAGCTATGGAACTTATCTACAACGAAAAAATCGAGGTTCTAGCACTTGCAACCGAAAACGAGAAACTATTACCATTATTTAATCGTGCAAAGGAACTCGGAAAAGAAGTCATTTTACTACTCACTACAAACAAAGTTAGTCGTGGTTTGCAGAATGCAGCTGATTCAGTTCTTGCAATCAGTGCCTAATTTTCTAAAGCAATCCACGTTTCATTAACAGTGAGAATTCTTCCATTGTAAGGCGTTCGCCACGCTTAAATTTTTCAAGCGCCGTTGAAGCCTTCTCTTCAAGGCGTTCTTCGAGCTCTTGAATTTTTTCTACACGCCGTCGTATGCGAAATTCGCCTATTTCCTTCCTCAACCGGCTGTTTTCTTGTCTAGCCTCAATAAACCGTCGATGAGTTTCATCCGCTTCGCGTCGTGTCTCTAAGTACCGGCGATGTGCTTCATCCGCTTGCTTTCGAAGGGAATCTACTTCAGCATACGCTTCAATCATAAGTTGATTTTCCTCTTGAGATAGGCGAGCAAACTCAAGAACTGAATTATGATGAGCATTCATTAGGAGTCGAAGATCTTCGATTTCAGTTCGAGTTTGGGCACTTTCCTTTCTCTTTGCTGCTGCATCTTCAGCTACCTTTAGCTCTTCTTCGAGCTGAGCAATTTGTTCAATGATTTCCCGCTCATGTTTTAAATCCAAAACCTGAGTCTGCAATGACCAATCGAGTTCTCTGATTTTTCGACGAAGTACATGTGCTGGCGCAGAAGTTTTATTTTTAATTTCTTGAGCTTCTTCCTCAGTATCTTGTCGCTCATCAATCTTATCCTTAAGTTTTGAATAAATCTCGTCGCGTTTGACTTTGAATTCAGCTACCTTATTATTATAGTCATCACGCTTTTCGCGATGTTCACGAGCCTTTGACAACCATTCAGCAACCTGTCCATTAAGCCTGTCCCTTTCCTTGACTAATTGTTGTGCTTCAGTATTTAGTTCGTCTCGTTTCTCACGCAATGTTGTCGTGAGTCGGCTTATTTCAGCAAGCCTGAGTACGGATTCCTCAGCCACTATACCACCTTATTGTAGAAACCTTCTACGACAGTTTGGGAAGATGAAGGGTGTATAGAAGAGGGATTTTTAAAACTAACGGAGCTCCACAACTACCTAGTAGTAGGCCTAACAGAAATTATAGAATTTGTATAATCTAAGTTGATTCCGCTTCTAAAATAATCCGAGCATCAACACATTTTGCGCCTTTTGGGTAGGCAAAGACTGGATTAAGATCGAGTTCTTTGATAACTGGATAATCGGTTACTAGTTTGGACACTTGTAGTAGGATATTCACCAAAGCTGAAGTGTCCGATGCTTCTTGTCCTCGAATGCCTGTAAGAATGGGATAGCCCTTTATTTCCTGAATCATTTCTTGAGCATCATGTTTTGTAATAGGCGCGACGCGAAAGCTGACATCTTCAAAAACTTCTACAAAAATTCCCCCAATACCAAACATTAGGGCAGGACCAAATTGTGGATCTTTTAATGCTCCAATGATTACTTCTATTCCTTTAGGTGCAAATTCTTCAACGAAAATTCCTTTTATTTTTGCATTTGGTTTGTGCTTTTGTACATTTTTCATTATTGTTTGGTAGCCAGTTCGAACTTCGTCCGCATTCTTGATATTAACAAGAACCCCATCAACATCGCTTTTATGAATAACATCACGGCTCAAAATTTTCAGAACCACAGGATAGCCAATTTGTTCTGCTGATTTTATAGCCGCATCTACTGTTTCTGCGATACTAAATTTTGTAACCGGAATTTTGTAATTCTGCATAATTGTCTTGGCTTCATTTTCTAAGAGAAATGTTCGATTTTCCGCCCGAGCTGTAGCAATGATTGCATCAACCTTTGACATTCGATTCACCCAGTGAGTCATACAACGAGCTAGTCTGGATTAAAACCTTTTAGTAAAACGAAATTATCGAAAGATTTCAAATCCTTCGCCACTGGTTAGGGTATTCGAAATGTGGGAAAAGAGCAATTCTAAGGTCTCATCCTTCAGAGCTGATATTGGCACAATATCTAACCCCGAGAACAATCGTTGGATGGATTTGTACAACTCAGTTGAAAGTTCAATTTGTAATTCACTTCGCAAAGTATTCAAATCATAAATTAACTGGTCAGGGTCATCGAGCCACAATTCCAATTGCTCTCGCTCTTCGTCATTAAGCAAATCTGACCTTGATAAGATGTTAATTTGTGGTAACTGAAATCGTACTAAGACTGATGCGGAAAGAAGAAGAGAGGAAACTAAACCAGCGGGATTTTTGCCTAATGCCGCATCAACCAAATAGACAATCATTTTACTTTCTCCTGCCAAACTTGAAACGATTATTGGTCCTGTATTTCTGAAGGCAAATAACTCAATCTGACCTGGAGCATCAAGTAATAGAAAATCAACTCCGAGTTCGTTGATTTCCTCAATGAGTGTCTCAATACGAGTGCTTATGAGATCAATGGCCGCTACAAGCCCACCATTGGGTCCAAGGTTATATTTTTCCATAATTCCTTGGAGGGAGACAAAGTCACGCACATCGATATCAGGTCCGTAGGGAAGATGTAATACACCAGGATCCAGATTCACTGTTCCAACACTCACCTTCGCGTTTCTAAGCCAATTAGCAAAAGTATGGGTTAATGTTGATTTTCCAGATCCGGCTGTACCAACAAAGTAAAGCGCATGCAATGTTTCAGAAACACCTCAGATGGAAAACTTCCTTAACTTTTTAACCAACTCACTTGTTTCCCTTATTGTAGACAAGTACAAGGGGATTTTTTCAACTTCTGCAATTTTGCAGGCAACTGGATCAACCTTTTTGGGACCATGAAGGATGATAACCGATGGTCGAACAGCAGAACCTAGACCTATTTGCGATGTTCGAATTGCCACCATAGGCGACCGCCCTGTGCTAACTCGCGTGAAAATTGCGGCGCGATTAGGAGTTGCACCATATAATTTGAGCATCTGTTCAGGTGTGAGTTGCAGAATTACTCGAAGACTATCAATAGTGGTATATCCAAAGATTTCACGGTTTTGAATCACGTCTTTGACGATGGTTTTGCACTCTAAATAATCTGTTAATTTTTTCGCTAGAATCGCTGAAGGGAACTCGCGAATATCAAGTAATATATCAGAGGGAATATCCTGACCTATGAGCCGAATAAAAGCTTGGACTATCTGCCCACCACGACTTTCATCAATCGTAATGATGCTTTCAGCAAATTTCCGTATGGTTTCAACTCGTGGTGATTTTCTTCTTCCACTTTCATAATCACTAATAACAGAAGGAGAAATACCCAAATGCCTAGCGAGGTCATGTTGGGCTACATTAAATTGCTCACGCCATTTCCGCATCACACGACCAGGATTTTCAGCAAGAGTAATTTCGCCTGCGATGGTCTTAAGTAGATTAACTCGGGCAATTTGATCAGATGCTTCCATAAAGACCCTACCATAATTTAAGAATCTAAATGGATAACCTCCACCGAGTATTTATAGGTAAAAGTACAAGACCGCTGGGTCCTAAACGGGAGCGAATATCAATGCAATTATCTCTTCCGACGATACAGGATCTATTTGTATTAATCACTGCGTATCTGTGGATTTTTGGAGTACTTGGTTTTGGTGAACTACTTCGTAGATGGCGTCACTATTCGGCTGCAGTTACACGAAAATTCATTCATTTATTCGCAGGCTTTGCTGTGTTCACGGTGCCATTCTATAGTCAGGCATGGATAGCGCTTCTAGTATCGTTCCCGATGTTAGTTCTAATTTTCCTAGCTTCTCCAAAGAGCCCCGTTAAAAGCCTCAGAGCTATGTTTGAGGTCATGGCTCGTGAAGAAGATTACCAAGCAGGTCATATTTGGGGACCTTTTCTCTACGCAATCTCGATCAATATTCTCGTCGCAATTTTCTCATTAATTCCCCCATTGACTCCCTACTTTATTCTCCCAGCTATGGGTCTAACAGCTATGTACTTGGGAGATGGAATTGCTCCAATGATAGGAAGTAGATTTGGGAAACACCACTACACTATTGGAAATGCGACTCGGAGTTTAGAAGGGTCCTTAGCAGTCTTCTTGGGTTCATTTTTTGGTACATGGATTTGTTGGGTTTTTCTGGACATCTTTGCTAGAGGAGGGCTGCCCGTTTTCGATATAATGCAGATTATCATTCTAAGTGCAGTTTGTGCCGTTTCTACTACAATTATTGAAGGAATAAGCCCGGTGGGTTATGATAACATCACAGTTCCCCATTTAACAACGGGGATACTCTTTATAATGGCCTTAGTACTCCATCCACTAATGCTTGCATCAATTCTGTTCCCTAGTATCAACTAACCCGTCCTTGAAACTGTCACTGATTATAGTCCGGTAAAGTGCATTATATTAACATGGCTATACGAACCATAGCATTTACAAAGTGTTTTGC
>JABXGY010000449.1 GCA_016550395.1 archaeon
CGACCATTGTCCATCAGCTTGGAATGCTGTAACCATTACTACACCAATCGGTAGAATAAGAAATATCAAAAAGAGTACCAGCACGGAAATGAGTTGGATACTTGTGAATAAATCCATCTCTCGATAAAACTGATAAGCTCGAGTTGTAAAATAGCTCTTTGTTCTAGAAGCACGTAATTTTATGGTAGCACCTATCCCAAGAACTTCTTCCAGGGTTGTTTTCTTACGTTTTTCTTCATTTTTGTTTGAGTCGTGTTTCTCATCAGCCTGATTTTCCTTCGACGCTGAAGTTGTTTCCGAGCGGGTCATGAAGAGATACCACCAATAGACTCCTTTATTCGGTGATTATCTTCGAGATTAAGATACTCTCTTTCCCTAACTTCCCTTAAAATTATCCGTATCATGGAAACATCCTTTAAAAAGGAAAGAAAGTGGTGCATGATATGTAGGTAATGTATGCACCACAGTCTTAGTTTAAGGAGGGATTAAGGCTTCAACAGCATTGTATTGGGCAACTGCAGCAGAAGTCCACGCAGCTTGCATTGTAGCTCGGAATGAGGCGCTAGCACCCATCTGATCATTAATCGATATCGCATATGCTTCATTGAATGTTTCCGTATCCCAAGTCATTGGTGCCGCCATTTGAGCAGCATAATCCTCGAACTGTACTTCATTAATGAGCGCGTTACGATAAGCACTCACCAACTTGGACCAACAACTTAGAAGATCGCTTTGGGCATTTGTGAGAACTGCCTCAAAATAGTACATAAGTGAATACTCATAAGATAATGCTAAGGGATCAGAGAAATCGATACCGATGTTGTCAACAGAGTTGTTGTAGAAAATGTATAGGTCATCACGTGTCTGACCTATAGGTGTGTGAAAGGCTTCCTCAAGTATAGGCAGTCGGTTAATAGTTTCATCTAGCCAAATGCTTTGGCCTTCTGGAGTCAAGATAAAGTCAATGAAGGCCTCACCAGCTTCTTTGTGGGTTGCTGTTGTACAAAGTGCAATTGGATCTGGATTAATAATGGACCCATTTACAGGGATACGATATTCACAGTCAGGATTTCGAAGCGCAGTTGAAAATCCATAAAAATCGATTGACATGGCGACGCCGGTGACTCCAGTTTCTACTTGTGCTTGCGTTTCTGTAGACCCAAGTTCTATCCTAGAGTTGCCTGCTATTCGAGTAAGAACCTCCCAACCTTCAACCCATCCAAATTTCTGTAGAATAATCTCGTAGATTCGAGTATTACTCGTTGTACCTGGGGAGTTACCCATGGCAATGGTTGGTGTTGTTGGAAGGAATTGGCCAAACTCGTCACCCGTTAGATTTTCCCAATGAGTTGGGAAAGGTAGTCCCCTTGTTTGAAGCCAAGGTTTGTTTATGGTGAAGCCAAAGGAGCTAATTGCGGATCCGACCCAAATATACTCATCTTCAGCATTTTTTCCTTTTGCGTCTACTCCAGCAATAGTGTCATTGACACGGGCTATTGCAGCAAGCATTCTGGTGCTATTGAGTACTGCGATGAGTCCCTGATTATAAAGCTGATTAAAAAGTGTTGGTCCCCCACCAAAGGCGACATCAGGTAGAAATGTTGGAATCACTTGGGGCCAAAACATCATGTTAGGTTGAGTCCACGCAATACTGGTAATACTGTTATTTGTAGCATATTCTGAAGCAAGAAATGCTTGCTCGATTTTCAATTGTAATGTAGGATCGTGTCGAGTGATAACTCTGAGTTCAATGCCTGGTTGAACCGGAGTCTTAGGAACAAACAACCACCATACTGCAACCGCAGACACACTAATGATAACAATCAATGCCAATGCATACCATTTCGTTCGGCTCATTTCCTTTGACACTCTCACAAGTGATGATTTGTGATGCTGCTTAACTATTTGCGCAGCAGGAAACTAACCAAAGCCAACGTTGCCTAACCTTTTAGCCTTTCTGGTTATTTAGTCAGTCAAACTAAGACCAGGATTTCTAATCAATATCTCCAAGGTACTCAAAATGTAACTTTATTCTTTCTTTATTTTCGTCTCGATTGCTAAAGCTAAATCTACATTAGAACAATAATTGACGCTGAATAGGGTTGCTAGGAGAGAGAACGACGGCGATACAGATAGACGATAGCTACTACAACTACTATAACAACTACAACACTTGCTCCAGCAAGAATTATCCAAATGGGAATCGGAGGAGGAATCCCATTGGTCGCTAATGGAATTGAGTACACATCACTCGTTGTGGTTTGCCCTGAATAATCAGTAGCAGAAACTTTGAAACGTATCGATGCGGCTTCCTCTTGAAATAGCACGTACTGGTATCGACCATCGCTGAATTTAGACATTCCATAAGATGAATATGGTTCATCATTGATAGAAACATCAATCCGAGTTCTAAGAATACC
>JABXGY010000450.1 GCA_016550395.1 archaeon
ACCCGCTTCAGCAGCCAATTTAGTGTTTGCTCTCACACCTGTTGCAACCACCACTAAATCCGCAGAAATTTTCTCTTCGGCTTGGGTATTACGATCTGCCACGAGTACTTGTTTAGGAAGAACCGATTTGGCAGCAGTTCCGAGTTTTACGATTACACCCTCGTCTTCCATGCGTCCTTGTACGAGTTCAGCCATTTCTTTATCAATCATTGCTGGAAGGACTTGATTGAGAAACTCAATTACTGTGACTTCTAATCCAAGAGAATGTAGTGCCTCAGCGGTTTCTAATCCCACGAGTCCAGCACCAATAATAGCTACTTTTTTCCCTTTACGAATATTGGCCTGTAACTTTCGTGCATCATCTAATGTATGAAGACGATAAACGTGAGATGCATCAAGCCCATCGATGGGAGGCGTACTCGGTCGTGCGCCTGTAGCAATCACTAAAGCATCATAAGAGAGAGAATCCGCATGACCTTTTGCATCTTCTGTGCTTATTGACTTTGATTTTACATCGATGTTGGTAGCACGTGTTGATAGTTGAAGATTCGCTTGGACTAGTTTTCCAGTGTAGAAAGAATTCGGGTGAATAATCACATCGTCCATTTGAGGAATTTTACGGTTTACGGTATATGGGAGCCCACAGCGACTGTATTCAGGTAAGGATTCATCTTGAATAATTGTAATTGTTGCTGTGCGATTGGTTTTTCGAGCCATCAATGTTGCTGCAGCACCAGCGGTCCCACAACCAATTACTACAATGTCGTGTGTCATTGGAGATCAGTTCCATTGATTAGGTATTCCTACTATGAAGTACTCCTTACCCAAAAGATTATACTTTGCCCATGTGTTGTTTTTTGGTAGCGGGTAGGAAGGTGGCACCGTGGCGATTACAAAAGTTGCTGCATTTATTCAGGGTCCCCCTGAAGCAATGCGAAACGGATTTTCATCTACGCCAGAAGCAGATCTTGTATCCGCATTGATGTACTTACGAAACCAGGTCCAGGATCCCTTACCATACGTGTATTTGGCTCAGATGTATGTGCCCTTCTTTCTCGTCCACGCTTTACCAGGACGTAGTTTAATTATTAGTGGTGTTGGAGAACCAACTATTTCGGTTCGTCATTCTTCACTTCCCTCGATGGCACAAATACGTGAGGACCTACGTAATGTCGAAAAGGTAGAACTCGTGCCTAATACATTGGGGGTATTTATCAAAACATTTGATAATCCTCCTAGTGATCTTATCGTTATTCGAAATGCAATGCTACCAACAATTATTGATTCTTTACGTGTGTTAGTCGATTCTGCAATTGCACCACCTCGGGAAGAAGTGTGTCTCCGGTCCCGACTTTCAACAAAAGAAATTCATGATGTCGGCATCTTGTTTCGAAACGAGCGTTCTCGATTAGATGGAAACCTCGCTCAATTAGCACAGACAGAACAATTATTAGAAGAATTTGTGGATGAACAACTCCGACTTTTAGATGCAAAGCGAGATCGCATGTCACCAGGAGCATCACTTCGATGGGAAAAGCCACCACTTGAAAGCGAACCTCAACCATCATTCTTCGCTGATGAATCCATCAATAATTTAGAAAAGGAAAGAGAGAGAATATCTCTTGAACTAGCTGAGTTAGTGAGTCGTCTCGAAAAAACCCTTGGGCTGTCAACAGAACAGTGTCGACGCGTAATAAGCCAAATAAAAGCGAAACCTACAGATGTTGAATGGCACCTTGCGAATGTAAAAACCCGTTTAGTGGAACTTCAAAATTCAACAGAAGTATTTCGCACTTCACTTCAAAAGGCCTTTTCTGAACTTGAAGCGAAAACTAAAGAACTACGAATCACAGAACAGCGTCGTCATTGGACACAGGAAGAATCATTACCTCCTACTTATATACCCTCAGATCCATCTGTCTTCCCGAGTGGCACGCTTGTCTATTCTGGTCCTCCTACCACACAAGAAACCGTTGAGACTCAATTAAATGAATTAGATATAGTGCGAGAAGCTATAGCTGAATTACAGGGTGAACTTAGAGATACGATTAAGAAATTGAAAGGGCGTATTGAACAAGAACATCGCTATTTTGAAACGATCAGTGCTCCTGCCGATACGTTACAGGGATACCTTCCGTTAATGCGATTGGTTGTTCCCGTTTTTGTTGTGAAAATCAATCAAGGTGAGGGTCGATACGGAGTGATACCCCCACTTCGCATCCACAAAGGTTCACAGTCACAATATCGAATCACGTTTTTTGATGAAGTGTTTGGAGAACAATTAATCCAATTATTGCGAACAGAAATACGAACTCAACCACTTTTCCGTCAAACCTTAGATGAAAAGGGACAAGATGCCAATTGGATTACTCGCCCATTCAGTGCCGAGAATGTACAACGGGGAACTCGGCAACTCGCCAATTATGGGTTACTAAGTTATGAAACAAGGGAAATAATTGCCAATTACTGGCAAGGAATTATTTACCGTTGATAGAAGAGTCTCTTGACCAGGCATCCAAACTTTGCTGGCGTTGACTCTCTTGTGCCTTCATTAATCGCTCGGCAACATTTGTCACCCGAGTTTCAGAGAAACCCCGTTCGTGACATAAGAACTGGATCAACCCCTCTTTATCCACTGATCCGGGTGAGATGTCATACTCATCAGTTATAGGATGATCTAAGAAAATACGTCGAATTTTATGGAAGCTCGGTGGTAACTGTTCGAGAATCTTACTTGGTAAATTATCGATGCTATTATTCTCTTTAATGAGTTTCAAAGCAGTTTTTGGTCCAATCTGAGGTACCCCGGGATTGAAATCGGTTCCAATCAGTAAAGCCATATCTACTAATTGTTCTCGAGTTATGCCATTATCAGCTAGAACTCGGTGTAAATCGATAAGCTCAGGTTCTAAGGGGACTGAGGTACCCTTACTCGGTAACCGCTTTCGTCCCGTAAGAGTAAGATACCGTAGGAGACGCGGTGTCCCGAAAAGAAGTGTATCAAAATCACGACTTGCAGTAGCCCATGCATCCCCTCGTTGTACCATATAAGCAGCCTGCGCTTCACCTTCACCTGGCGCCTGGACAAAAGGTATTCCAAGATACGTCAATACCTGTTGGGCTTCCTCCGCCATCGATTTAGTCAGACGCCCAGTAGCTACAGCTTTTGACCATGCGGTTTTCATATCTCCTTTTGCTACAGCCGCTTTATACTCCCGTTCTGCACGTTGTCGTTGCGACCGTCGTTTGCTTATTTCCCTGGTCTTTAAATCAGGAGGTTTGCCATCAAAGACAAATATCAGTTTTATATCGTATTCGGTGACCAACCGAGTAGTTCGATACAATAGACCAACAAGATGCGAGGTCACCCGTCCTTCACGATCTTTTAAGGGAACCCCATCAGGTGTCCTAATGAGAGCTAAAAATTGATGAAGTTGATTAGCAGCATCAACCGCAAATGACCGCCCCCGTAAATCCTCCAAAGCTAATTTTTGGGGCTTAACCAATGGTGCTAATTTCACACCCAAACCAACCAACCTCTTTAAGCAAACAACCGAAATTAGTTGCTTGACAGCATAGACCATAGACCTTAAAGGTTCCGCCAAAGTGTCGCCAAACCAATTACTTCTTCTGGAAGAATTTTGATGAATAGTAATCTACTATCCATTTAGTAAAAAAAAGAAAAGGGGAGGAAGCCCTGCAACCTAGAACGTAGGTCGTTATTAAGCCGTCTCTGAGGGCGCAATTGCTCCGCTGATCAGGACAAGTAGCCCTGGAATGCACCAAACAAGGAATAAACCTAAGACATCTGTAACAATTAGCCTTGTTTTATGTCCACTTGGATCATGACGCCGACTGAACCAAAGAGGCATGAAGATGATAGTGAAGATTCGAAAGATCACCAAACCTATGATTAGGATCCTGAAGATAAAGAGCTAAAGCATAATGTCACTAATCCACGGTATGGAGATCAATGCAAGGAATCCGATTACACCAAACATTATCAGTAAGATGATCAGAGAGAGCCAGACACCGATTCAGACGAGGGGGTTTGCTGTTTCTTCATCTGCCATTTTTCATAATTCCTCCCAATGATTGAATTGGCTCAACTCCATTTGTAGTTTGTATGCTTTTCATTGAAGCAATCAAAAGGCTTTGACTGATATAAGAGAAAATTATCAACAATTCCGTTATTTCAGAGGAATCTCACCAAATGCTTAATTCCATGAGTAATTGCAAGGATAAACATCGGAACTAATATCCTTACGATCAATATTCTTTTTCAGACTCAGTTGATTAAAAAAAAGAAGATGAACGACCAATCGCCGAAGCGTTAGGTCGTTGTTATGC
>JABXGY010000451.1 GCA_016550395.1 archaeon
CCACACGCTCAATGGTGAGAAGTTCAGGGCGCACTCCATCAATGACTAATAGAATAACTACAGTAGCAACGCCTTCAATGATTCAGATAATGGAATGGTGTATTCCCATTGCTAGTAATGCAATGAAGGTTGAGTATGGAAATAGGGGATATGATAATCCGAGCATAAAAGCGGCAGAAATGGCAGCTGAAAAATCACCAAGAAATGCTGCGGCAAATCCACCGATAATCATGCCAGTGCGGTTTGGTGATAATCGCGAAATCAGAACGAAGATAACCCAGGGGATAAAAACTCCAACAATCCCCATATTGACAATATTTGCTCCTAATGTAAGGATTCCTCCATCACCAAAGAAAAAGGCTTGAATCACTAGAATAACTGTTATTGACACAAGTGCAGCATAGGGTCCGAGAGTGATGGCGAGAATAGGTCCTCCTAATAGGTGAGCGGTTGTTCCACCAATTATGGGGTAGTTCATCATTTGGGCGGCAAAAAACATAGCCGTCAAAGTTGCCATCAGTGGGATCTGTTTCTCATTGAAGTCTCTTCCTAGGCGCCAGAAAGCTATCGCCAACAGGACGATAGCAATTGCCCACATGATGGCACAGATGAGGATGGTGAGGAATCCGTCAGGGATATGCATGAGGATCTACTTCTGAAAGTATTACTTTTTAACATATTTTTAATACTTTAATTTAAATGTAACTACAACTCCAAGACTCCTATACCACATGAGTTCTATCTGGATACACTGAGGTTTGGTTATGGCAAAAACAGGTGTTACGCGTATCAGCATTTCACTTGCACCGAGTTTACTCGAAACCTTTGAAGAAGTGACTGTAAGTATTGGTTATGACCGATCCAAAGCAATTCAACAGGCAATGCGTAATTTCATTTCTGAATATCGATCCGCGTTTGACCGTTCAACCACAGTTGCTGGCACAATTACTCTAATTTATGATCATAAAGTAAAAGGACTCGAAGCACAACTAACATCCGTTCAACATAATTATACAGGAATCGTCTCTTCAACGACTCATATTCACCTTGATCCCCTGCATTGCCTGCTGGTTATTGTTGTTCGAGGACGGATAGAGGAAATCAAGGAGCTAGCCTCTCAGCTCCGAAGCCTACGTGGAATTTGCCAATTGAAATTGACAAATCTAATGATTGACGACCCCTTAGATAGCGATCATACTAATTAGTGTTTGAGATTGGAGAATCTGGATACTTCTTGTCGGAAGAAACTGAGCCTTGGACGAGGAGGAATTTTCAAGCGGCAGTGGTTTTTGTACGTTATGGAACGGGTATTTGATCGGTAGTTACAGCTCTAGAAAATCCCGAGATACCTTAACAACCCGATGATATGATAGATGATGGCAATTATTGTACCAATAAGACCAATCCATTGGAGAGCAGTCAGTAAGCGCTGAGGAGATTTAAGTGGTGTAGCTGGTTGGGGTGGATAATCTTTTGGCACGGATTTGGGGCGTTTACATCCTTTCGGTCCAAAGGCGTCGACTTCTGGGAAAATATCGATTTGAACAACACCTCGGGTAATCAATTTGGTGAGTGAATGGACGAATGCGTGTTTTTGCATATTGAGTAAATCTGCAGCCGTAGTGATGCGTGTTGAATGAGTTATTGAAGCAACGAACCCGGCAACGATTCGAAGTTTGCCAAGTTCGTTCCATTGACTGGCTGCAATCCAGAGGCCAAGAAAGACGAAAATGAGTGGAACAGTAAACCAGGGAAAACCCAGTACTAAAAGAACTCCAAAGGCGATAATCCCTGCAAGGGCGACGGCTACTCCAATTCCCATTATAATGGTATAACCTTCTGTCAATCGTCCAAAGTTTTTTTGGTCTAACGTCATTTTCATCACAAGGGATTAGCGGTTTTTACGCGTGTTTGGTGACTGCATTTATTTTTCTGTGTTTCTATAATTCCAAACATTCTGTGATAGAAATATACCCAATGACATAGCTGATTAAATCCTTCTTACTTGTCGGCGAGGTGTTAAAGGCAAATCAGAATTGTTTCGAAGACATATTTACCATTTAAGATAAACTTTGATAACTTTGAATACACATTGGGCTTTTTGGATTCGTAAGTAGTTCAATTAGGAGGATGGAGAGGAAAAGGGGGAGAAATTTGGCAAATACCAGTTTGTAGAGCAGGTCAACAGCAAGAAGTAGAGTGGGCACAAACAACCATAATGGATCCAAGGCATTGCTGAGATAGTGCAGGATGATACCGGGGATGATGGAACCGGTCTTCAGCACCAGGTAGCCCCAAAAGAACCCCATACCACAGGCCCAGAGCACTTGGGCGCTCGTATAGAGGAGAGTGTCCGGGTTGACGCCATGGAGCAGGTTGGTAAAATGGACCAATCCAAAGAGGGTCGACGATAGAATCAGGGATCGTCGTTTTGAAATCAAAGCGAGGAGAATGGTGAAGATGATACCGCGGAACATGATTTCTTCAAAGAGGGCGGGATTGATATTCAGGAGGTAATAGGAATTAGGAGGAAGGATTCGAGTGACATCGAAGGTGTACTGGCCATAGAGGAAGGACCCGGCGAGCTGGCAGAGCACGAAGATGACATAGGAGATCAGGGTGAACAGGAGAATCCGTGAATAGGGACTAGAAAGTGGTAGCCGAATCCCACGAAGGTAGTCGCTAAAGGACGCGTAGTCTTGGGGCAGCTTGTAGATAAAGGGGACGAGGAGAAACACGAGCAGGGACAAGAGGGCAAAGGTAAGCAGAATTTGGATGAGCTGATTTATCAGAGGATTAATGAACGGGAATAGTGTCGAAACAAAGACAGTAACCACTAAGAGGAGGAGATTTGAAATGATGAGGAGGATAATTGCTCGAACAGGCTTCTCGGCTAACATGTTCAACCCTTCTGGTTCGTGTTCTTCAATTTCTTACACGATTGGTGGTTCCAAAGCTATTTGGGTAAAGCATTGGTTACACCTTTCAGCTTCCCGAATGGGTTCCCGTTACAGGGACAGACTCCTCTTCCCGTCTCTCCACACAGTAGGCATGGGCTCTTAGAAATTCACTCATATAAATTCAAGGGTCGCAGTGAATGAAGACGCTTCATTATGATTTATCATTAAATGCCCTTTTGGTTTAATTTCGAAGACGTATATGTTCAATTCCTAACAAATGA
>JABXGY010000073.1 GCA_016550395.1 archaeon
CATATGACGCTGCACGAACCACTCCACGACCTTTACCCTGCTTGGGATCAGGACCCACACAAAGCGGGCGCCCAATATATTCAGGATGGAGTCGAAACTGCTCAACCGAAGCATAGAACGCATCCATGTCAATGTGAAAAATCCAACGGGTCATCATACCGACCTAGATACAAAGGTGTCTATACGCTGTGCTTCTAGGAACTGGGTATTAAATGGTAAGAGGGACCCAAAGCGAAGTGAGTTATTACCAGCAGCCCTTTCATACTCATGTTGCACTGAACGTTATTTCCGCCAGATGAACGTTTGCAAGTGCTCATCAATTGAAAATCCCAGTTTTTCATAAACATGGATGGCCCGTGTGTTCACAGCACTCACACCCAACTTCGCCTCTTTACACCCTTCATCTTGAAACAATTTTAAGCAAAACTGCAACATTTCACTCCCTACTCCCTTCCCCCGATGCGATGGTGCCACACCAATGTTACTAATCCATCCTGCTTGAGGACGCAAATCAAGGACACCCACAATCTCATCACCCAAATACACGAAGAACAACGTAATTTGAGCAAACCACATATCAAGTAACTGTTCAGGGATATTTTCCAGATTTTGTAATACGAGATCCAATACATTATCAGAAGACCCACTCATGAACTTCTTCATCAAGGGGAAAAATTGATCCAATTCCTCCCGAGCTAGTCTTCTAAAGCGGAGGTTTCCTGGCTGGTCAATTGGTGTATCCAAGGGGTGTGTCATCTCATATCGGTTTGCGAGTTCGTTAAATCCAATCCCCCCTAAATGGTTTGCAATACTAGTATGTTCAGCAGGAAAAATCACATACGCATAATCCACCTTCTCGGTTTTGGACAACTTCAAGGCCTCCGAAAGAAACTCCTCCAGCACTGATAAAGGCTGTTCGTAATCTATAACATAAAATCGGGATAACGGGGTTCCCACAGGGGCAAGTAACTGAAGCGGCTCTCTCCCGACAAAGACAAGCCCAACTACATCCTTGCCAGAAAGAAAGACCCAATAAGGCACACCAAGTGGTTCATACTGCGCCGTATACGCAGATATACTCTCTCTCACCGACGCCACTTCTGCATCATCATGAGCGATAACACGCAAGACCATAGTCAAAAGGACCCCATCTAACGATTAATAACATTTCTTGAAAGTTTATACTTATAATCACTCACAATGCACACCCGCTAGTTTAGATCCTTTTTAAAAACATCGTTGTCACTCAAGGCTATTAGAAAATAAGCTACGAGTGATTGAAGCAAGCCATTAGAGGGTTCTCAAGGGACATTGCGAATTCGACAACGAAAAGAAAATAAAATCACGCTCTTAGCAGGGCTTAAAATCTAAAACTGCTTTAATCTAGGGACTGGTGATGGCTTGGGAGAAAATAATGACCTGTTCCAGCGATCAGTCGCTGCATTCACCGGCGGTAACCCCGAACGCGCAAAACAACACATTCTAAAACTTCTCGAAAAAGATCAAAATAACCTCGAACTCCTCACTTTCCTCACTACCATCTACCAGCAATACCAGCAACCTCAAGACGCCCTTCATACCGCCGAACGCATCACTCAACTTGATCCTAGTAACCCACGACATTGGAACAACCTGGGCTACCTCAATATCCTCTTGGGCCGCTGGAAAAAAGCAGAAGCCTGCTACGCCAAAGCCACCTCACTCCCCAACGCGTCCCCTACCATTTTTCTTCACCATGCACTAACCCTAATAGAAATTGGGCAACCGAAAGCAGCCCTAAACGAACTTCAACATGCGCTGGCAATCTCACTACCGGGTGAACTCGAAACCACAATCCATACCGACCCCCAGTTTACCAAACTCCGCCCTCTCTTAGCAAAAATAGAGTGACACACAATCCATTGAAATTCACATTCTGATTTTCTCTTTTTACTATGAAGTGAGGGTTGCATAGGAAAATAACAACTTTCACGAGAAGGGCAGGTTAAAAAAGAAATATGAACTGGCGTAACTAGTAACAGGAAGCGAAAATTGTTAGAACTTCTGGGGAAGAATAAACTTGGTTGGTACGCCCCGTAAAAAAATGTCTCAGGCGAAGCGATTATTGGAAAAAGGCGAGTACCAAAAGACATTAAGTTTAGCGGATGAACTTTTAGAATCCTATCGAGATACTGAGGATTCCTTATACGTTGTAGATGTCCTAATAATTAAGGCAGAGGCTGCCTGGCGATCCGGTCAACTGGAGGACGGTTTTAATGCTGTGGCAGAAGGTGAAGCGCGGCTTAAAGCCATTGAAAAAGAACAAGCAAAAGACCAGGAAACCGAAATTAGGCAGAGAAGAGGAGACTTACTGCATCATGGGGGCATTCTATATTGGTATAAAGGTGACCTTGATGCAGCCTTAAAGTATCATAAACAAGATCAAGCAATTAAAGAAAAACTAGGCGACAGAAAGGGGATTGCGTCTTCGTTCAATAATTTAGGTCTTGTTTATTGGTCCAAGGGGGACCTCGATCACACCTTGGAGAATTATCGACAGGCTTTAGCTATTAGTGAAGAACTTGGTGATAAACGGGACATTGCTGTAACTGTGGGTAACTTGGGGAATGTGTACGCAAGGTTGGGGAATCTCGATCAAGCATTGGAATATCAGAAACGAAGTTTAGCTATCCAAGAAGAGTTGGGTAACAAACCCGGCATGTTCAAGTCGCTTATCAACTTAGGTGCTGTTTATCAATTTAAGGGAGACCTTACCCAAGCACTCGAGTATTATCAACAGAGCTTAGTACTCAGCGAGGAGTCAGGTATTAAACGCGATATCGCACTGGCGATGAACAATCTTGGCAACATTTACCAATTGAAGGGTGAACTTGACGAGGCTTTACAATATTTTCAGAAAAGTCTAGAAATCTACCAGGAGTTAGGCATCAAAGAGGATACAGCTTTAGTGTTTGCCAATATTGGAGAGATATATCGGATTAAAGGTAACTCTATGGAAGCTCAAAAATACTATCAAAAAAGTTTGAAAATATATGCTGCAATGGGCAACACTCCCCTAATTGCAGTAGTCCTCTCGGAGCTCGTTTGGATTGGTTTAGAACGAGAAGATTCTCCTCTGGTAGAACAATCACTCCGAAAGCTCAAACAAATCAGTGAACAAACTGGTAATCGGATCATTAACCAACGGTATCGTATTGCTACAGCTTTGGTCCTTAAGGCTAGTAAGCGTGCTCGGGACAAAGTAAAAGCCGGTGAAATACTTGAGCAGGTGGCTGATGAAGAAGTTGGGGATCATTCACTTACAGTAACTGCCATGATCCATTTGTGCGATCTATTATTGTCTGAACTGAAAATGACGGGAGAAGATGAGCTGTTTGGAGAAATCAAGAACTTAACCGAACAGCTCCTCGAAATTGCCGAACGACAGGCTTCACACTCGTTGCTTGCAGAAACATACCTGCTTCAGTCTAAACTTGCATTAATTGAACTTGACATGGGTCAGGCCAAGAAATTGCTTCTAACGGCTCATACAATAGCGCAAGAGAAGGGATTAGACAAACTTTCCAAGACCTTAGAAGATGAACAGAATCAACTTCAGTCACAAATGGAAAGGTGGAATCTACTCATCAAGGAGAATCCCTCCAAGCAAGAACTGATCGGTCTAACAAAACTTGATGACCTTCTCGGCACAATGATCCAAAAAACAGTGGCTGATCTCATGGAAGAAAGGGGTATTTCAGACACTACAATAAAGACGAAGTACAAATTAGTTTATCTCGACTTACTCAAAGATACTCCCAAAATCGTGAAAAACCAATTCCGGGTTGGCATTGCCCAAATTGGATTATCACAAACCGGGGATATCCTTCACGAATTCTACAAAGAACAAGCGCCTGGGCTCTTTGGCATCCGCAAGGACAAAGTGACCACAATACAGACGGCGCTCAAAAATATGGTCGAACAAGCCAATTCAAAGAAAATCAACATCCTCATTCTCCCCGAATTAACCATTGATCTAAATTATCCAGTATTATATGACGATGTTTTAACCTTGGCAAAAACCTACAACATGTACATCATTCCTGGATCCTATCACGATCCAAAAACAAAACACAACCTCAGCATTGTCGTTTCTCCAGAAGGGATACTGTGGAAACAGGAAAAGCACATCCCGGCTAACATCAACTTTGAGGGAAAACGGATCACCGAAGGCATCGATACAAAAGCAACTCCCCGAACAATCATAATCGGCAACACCGAATACGGTCGAATCGCCATTGTTCTTTGTCGAGATTTTCTTGACATGGACTTACGCGTCGAACTAAAGAACTTCGAACCTCCCATTGATCTCCTCATCAACCCGGCATTCACCCCCGTAACCGCCGACTTCAAAGCAGCACACTTCGATGCCCGCCGATCCATCTACGCATACTGCTTTTTTGCCAACGTTGCCGAATTTGGCAACTCCCTCATCTACACACCTGAAAAAGAACGGACTGAACGAACTATTCCACCAAAGGAAGAAGACCTGATCTACAAGGACATCGATTTATTCAGATTACGCTCCGAACGCAAGAAATGGGAACTTGAACAAAAGAAGCAACGTCCCTTCATTCAAAGCACTCGCTAATCACCCAAACAAGGAAGAGGCAACGACGAAATTCAACAAACACAAGACTGTTCTCATACCATAATAATTAAATATCGCTTATAGATATAATTTTCACAAATAATGAGAAAACTCCTCAAATCTCAGGAAGTTGATTTGTCTTGAAAATAATTTACCAAACATATGAACCCGATAAAGGCTTAGATGAGCTCCAAGTCAAAATCTACTCTGAAGCCTCCGGTCTTCCTGCACGAGCCGAAGAAATCCGGCAACGTAACCTGAGCCGGCAACCGGAAATGACCCGTTACGCACTCACCGATAAAGGTGAACCTCTCGCTTATATTACTGCCCGCGATTCCAGCTCAGAACTTGGTAGAACCTACATCGGTTATCCGTGGACCATGCCTGGTGCTCCCAGCGAAGTACAAACCAAGTTGTTTAACGACATGTTCGAATATCTCAAAAAGCGCGAAAACACCCTCGAAATTGCTACCACGGTTGTCCTCACCGCAAAAATCGCAGATCAACAATTTGACTTTTTCAAAAGTAAAGGGTTCGTTGAAAAGAACCGCTTATATCGCTATAATCTTGACTTCGATGCTATTGAGGTCAGCACCTGGAAGAAATCTAAAGAAATTAGCAATTTTAACAGCCGTGGAGCTACATTAGACGATTTAGATCTTCTTATCGAACTCTCCCAAGCTGATACCTACCTTAATCCCGCTTTTCCAACCCCCGAAGCCCGTGAAATCTATTTCAGGGATCGTGTCCTTAAGGACGGGCACGCTGTAATAGTATTTGATAACAGTCAACCAATCGCTGCCAGCGCCTTACTTCGCCTCAAACCCAACCAACTCTACCTTACGGGTAAAGAAGAACGGATAGTTATGCGTTTTACCGCCATTCGACCCGGCTATCGTCACGCGTGGAAACGTCTCCTTATCGCCATGGCCAATGAAGTGCAAGCTGCGGGTTGGGCAAAAATCCCCTTGAGATTATCCTTTAACTTCCAAACATCCGCACCTCTTGCAATAACACTCGCAGAAATGCAACCCGAACTCGAATTATTCGAAGTCATTCTAACCCTTCCCAACAAGTGATGTGAAAAAGCCCTGTCGCGGCTGAACAAAATAAAATACTGTTAACACAGTTTTGAAGAGAAACACCTTTAAACCATCAGCGGCTTCACCCACTTATTAGCAAATAGGATCTAGTTTCGTTTTTTTTGAAGAAATTCAGCTTATCGTGCTATATCGCTATTCCAATGAATTCCATTCATGGAACAGCAAGGTTACAAGACACAACCAACCGAACCTGAAAGATAACCACAAACCAATCGATGCGAATCGAGGTGAATAATATGGAAAAAGGAACCGTCAAATGGTTTAACCCAGACCGCAACTATGGCTTCATCGAACGTGAAAACGGTTCAGACGTCTTCGTCCACGGAAGCGAAGTTCAAGGCGACCGCCTCCTCAAAGAAGGCGATAAAGTCACTTTCGACATCGAAGAAGGTGACCGTGGCCTCAAAGCCACCAAGGTCTCAGTCGAATAAATCACTCACTCAACCCCAAACTGAACACTGTTCTCATTGGCCTCATTTCGAGAATGATTTATTCTAAATCCAAATCGAGTCAGATCACTGAGCTTAATTATACTCCCCGATATAATAGACGAGATGATAGAATATGAATGAAAAAACAAACACCAAAAAACAGAAAGAAGGACGTGTTATGCGGGATTTACACCGACGCCCACGATTTCGGAGGCAACGTGAAATCGTCCTACTATCCGGTGAACGCGTAAAAAGAACGAGCATCGGATGGGAAGATACAGATGAAGGAGAAGACACGACACACACAGAAGAATAAACGCGTCTTTTCCGCGTCTCCCCTTCTTTTAGTAAATCTTGAACTACTCGATGAACATTCGACATTGAAGACCTTTGATATCGGGCATGTTGTTATCCGTTATTTCGTAGCTAATCACTAAATGAATGATAAGCGTTAGGTATTTAGCAATCCTAAAACAGAGGTGAGGCTTGCCTAACCCGCAGAACATTCTGCCAACGGGGTACAATGCCATGAACAATGAGGAATCCGAACCCCTATCTTTTTCAACAACTTTAAAGTCGCAATTTGCTTTAAACAATATCAGAATTCAAAGTAACCTACTTTCACTCACAACAGACACCACTACATATGTGAATCTTGCGAGATATCTCAAAGAGCATGATTTTGATCGATGTTTAACCATTTCTGCCACCGATTGGTTAGACACGAATGAATTTGAAATATACTACCTGGTTCACAATCTAAAAAACAACATATACATGAAGGTGGCAGTCCGCATTCCCCGAAAAAAACCAGAGCTTACAAGTCTATCAACAGTCTGGGAATCCGCGGCTATGCATGAACGCGAGATGTGGGAATTATTCGGTATCACCTTTGTTGGAAATTTAATGCTCAAGCCTCTATTCCTTGAAGATTGGACGAATCTACCACCATTACGAAAAGACTTCAACTGGCGTGACTATGTAGCACAAGAATACTACAAGACAGAGGAGGGGTGAGTAATGTCTCAAATTCTTAAAGCAATTAAGACAATCTTAGGTCTCGCTGCATCAAAGCCGATGACTTTTTCGTTTCCACCCGATATGCCCTTAACTGAGCTTCACCGTGGTCGGCAATTCTACAAACCTGAGTTGTGCAAGGGCTGCAAAATTTGTTCCATGGTATGTCCTAATAATGCGATCCTAATGGTTGAACGAGAGAAGAGCGAGGAAAATAAAACTGGTCTTCAACCTCAGATTGATTTCCGGAAATGCTGTTTCTGCGGATTATGTGTAGACAATTGTCCAACTGGGGCACTTTCTTTTACAAATTTCCCAATTTTACTCACAATGAAGCCAGAAACGCTAAACTACACACCAGAGATGCTGGCAATACCACCTACGCTGGAACATCCCGAACCCCCCAAAATTAAAAATGCTGTATCCTGGGCCCGCTCCCGAAGTATTTGGATCATCAATTACATGACTGGTTGTTGCTTTATTGAAGCCGTACCTTGGGTCGCTAGTTCCTTCGATATGGAACGTTTCGGACTTATAGCCGTGGGTTCTCCTCGGCATGCTGATGCCATGATTGTAGGTGGTTATGTGACGCCAAAAACCCTGAAACGGATTATTCGCATTTACTCATTAATCCCCCAGCCTAAATGGGTTATTTCCCTTGGAAACTGCCCTATGACGGGTGGGACCTACTGGGATAGTTATAACACAATCAAAGACATCAGCAAATATATCCCCGTAGACATTTGGATTGCCGGATGCCCACCACGACCTGAGCCCATTGGTGTTGCTGTTGTCCACGCCATCCAAGCAATTCAAGGCGGCTACAACGGCAAAGAGGAGAAGACGAATACTGACGCTGGCAAAATGAAGCTTCCCACCTACACACTTTTAGAAGCCGATTCAGGGCAAGCTCAGATTGACCTTGTCTTTGGATCACAACATTCGGCTTCAGGAAACTTCAATATGAGCCTCACATTGGATGGCGAAGTCGTAGTCGACGCTACTCCAAACCCAGGCTATCTTCACCGCGGGTTTGAGAAACTTATGGAATACCGGACATGGATACAGAACATCATGTTAGTACCTCGAATCTGTGTGCTAGACGGCGCTTCCTATGAACTAGCCTACAGTGGCGTCTCTGAGAAACTCGCTAGTATCGAGGTTCCCCTTCGAGGGCAATATTTACGTGTGATACAGGCGGAACTCTCCCGAATCCAAAGCCACCAAATGAACCTTGGATTTGGCGGAGCCGCTACTGGCTTCGACACCAACGAACGTATCATTTGGGGTGATCGCGACCAAGTACTTCTCCTGCTTGAAGAACTCACTGGGGCTAGAATCTACCATATCTTTAACACCATCGGGGGTGTCCGACGCGACATACAACCAGACTTTCACACTAAAGCAAACCAACTCATTAGCTATCTCCGGAAACGGCTTCAAATTTATGATGACCTATTCTTCCACAACAAAACCTTCATCGACCGGACACAAGGACTCGGTGTTCTAACCCAAGAAACTGCCATTGCAAACGATGTCACAGGACCAAATCTACGAGCAACCGGCGTTAATTTTGATATCCGAACAGCGACACCTTATGAAGCCTACAAAGACATCGGCGTCAAAGTGGTCACAGCCACAAAAGGAGACGCCTATCACCGATTTCTCTGTCGAAGACAAGAAATTGAAGAGAGTCTCAACATCATTGAACGCGCATTGGATAAGCTTCCCAGTGGACCCGTTTGTGCAACGAGGACAGCAGAAGACAAGAAGATCACCTGGCGTTTAAAAATCCCCCAAGGCGAGGCATTCCATGTTGTTGAGGCAGGTCGTGGAGAACTCTGTTTCCACGCTATAAGTACTGGCGAAAATGTCCCATATCGCGTTAAGGTTCGAGGTCCAACCTTCGGAACCATCCTCGTCATGTTTCCTAAATTACTACATGGTGTGAAAATAGCTGATGTCCCAGTCGTCTATTGGAGTCTTGACCAGTGCCCAGCAGACCATGACCGATAGCAAATTACAAACCGCTTACTCCAATTTAATAATAGATCCAAACTTACTTGGAAACCTGATTCCCCATTTTTTACACACCGTTCATGGTCAGGATGTATGAAACAGCAACAACTTTTTTGAACTCCGCAATAACCAGGCTGAAGAACTCATAATCAGTTGCCTGATGTGGTTCTATGAAACGTTTAGTCATATATTATTCACGAACTGGAACAACAAAACGGATTGGCGAAAAAATCGCCGCATCTCTTGTGGCAGATTTAGACGAGATTCTTGATCAGAAGAGTCGGAAAGGCGTTATCGGATGGCTAAGGGCAGGTAGAGACAGCCAGACAGACAAAATGACTGAAATTAAGGTGCAAAAGAACCCCAATGACTACGATATGATTATCATTGGCACACCAATTTGGGCAAACAACTTTACACCCGCTGTCAGAACTTATCTCACACAATTCTCCCTCAAAGGAAAAAAGGTTGCATTTTTTACAACACAAGGTGGAGATGAACCCATAGACGCCTTAGCCGAAATGAAGGAGATGGTCACGGAATCTGATATCATTGCCACACTTAGTATAAAGCAAGACTTTGTCAAAGCAAATAATTATGAAGCTCAGCTTTCAGCGTTTCTAGAACATCTAAGATAATACATCAGAAGGGTATCGATAACTCATTAAATGAGACGGGTTAATCATTTTTTTCCTAAGAGCTAACCCAATATATTACAACCATTCAAATGGTAATGAATCATCCAAATATCATACTAAAAGGAGACCTTTCATTTGACGACAAGACCCACAAAACTTCAACGCCCTGATATTAACCTTGAAGCCATTCTTGCCCTAATCGGAGTCCTTCTTGGTTTCCTCTTCATTGTGATAATTTACTTCCTCGAATATCCTGATGACGCTCTAACCACATGGGGAATGCCCCTCATCATGTTTCTAACCATCTGCTACGCCTTAGGTCTTGTCATCATGGGGTCGATCATAAGTTACGAAATTAATTTTTACTTAACTAATCAAATCCTCAAAATAGACTCCAACAGCTTCCCAGAAACGAAATTCACTGAACTGAAACAAAATACTCAACGAGCCATTCGTCGGAGTATCCAAATGCTTCTCTATTTTATTTTCAGTTTTGGTTTATTTTTAATCAATTTAGCGAGTTTCACCGCTGCTAAGTTCTTCTATCCCACATTTGCCCAATTAGAAGGTGCTATCCTACTGCTCTTCGGTCCAATAGCTCTCATCTTGATCCGATTACTGGTCATGTTCTTAGTCCAATTAATCCTAATAATTCCCTTTTCTAAATTCCAAGGCGATCTCTGGGAATCATACAAAACCATTGAACTTCTTCAAATCAAAAACAAAGAACCTGAACAGTAATCACACTCGTTGAGTCTTCAAAGCAATTGAAAAGAGAACCTCCAAGCTTACTCTAGCCAATATTTCTTTCCTCGAATGGATACTACCCTGCTGGCTTTTTCTCTTACCATTAAAATTTTAGTAAAACTAGGATATAAAGAAGATATGTGAGCACGTAATATAATGTCGGTGAATCGACAATTAGATGTAAGTGAGTCAAATTGGAGTTATGGTTACTTATTTTGATTATTTTTTTCATTACCGTACTGTTAATTGTAACACGGAGGATTCACCATACAACGGCAGCATTGATTGGAGCGGTATTGGCCTCGATTGCGCTAATATTGAATGGTATCCCGGGAGAAGCAATATTGGCAATGGTGCGCTTAGAACCGATTCTTGTCATTACCGGAATGACCGTAGTGGCCGAGGTCATACGGGGGGCCGGTGTGTTTCAGTTTCTCGCCGTGTATTGTATTCGCTTGACTCGCGGGGACCCAAAAAAACTGTTCATTTTATTTTGCCTACTAACAGCGATTTTATCGACAGTCTTGATAAATACGGTGGTCATCCTAATAATGGGGTATTTAGTGATATTGACATGTCACGCCCTCAAGCAAAAACCTCATACGTTTCTATTAGGGATAATGCTAGCTGTAGGTGTTGGTGGAGCCTTCACGCTGATTGGCACCTCCTCAAATGTAATCGTTGCTGATTACGCAGGATTCAATTTCGGTTACTACATAATACGATTTGGGGGGCTAGCACTCATTGTGTTCACAGTGACGTTGGCTATCCTGTTTCTTATTATTCGCCGTCAGTTAACCGTAACCGATCCAAAGGCATTCGAACAAATTATGGAATTAGATCCTTGGATGATGGTACCAAATCGACGTCTGTTCTTAGTATATGCAGGGCTCTTTGTCCTGCTTATCGCGGCATTTATTGTATTCCCACAGGCATATGTTGTAGCCCTTGCAGGAATGACGATTTTTATGATTGTAAGCCACGCTGATCCACGGTTGAGCCTTCGTGATGTAGAGTGGGACATTATCTTTTTCATAGGCGGTCTCTTTGTCCTAGCAGGAGCGTTAGAGCATGTCGGAATTCTCAGCGTCGTTTCAGGAGCAATTCTCACAGTAAGCGGAGGGCAACTGGTGCCTGCATCCTTATTGTTGTTATGGGGAACATGGATCAGTGCTTTCGTAATCGGTAATTCACCTGTTGCTACTGTCTTTGCTCCTCTTGCCATTGAAATTTCAAGCTTAATGGGGTGGCCAATCGGAATACGAGATCCCCTATTTTGGGGAGTCGGATTCGGAACTGCTTTAGGTGGAATAGCGACACCCTTTGGGGCAGTACCATTGTTAGTCTTATCAATGATTAGTTTCAAAAATTCAAAGATGTCCTGGGGTCGATTTTTCATTATCGCAATATTAGTGAACATCCTTCAAATTGGAATCTGTTCAATCTACATTCTATTCCTTGCGCCTCCTGTGTAAAAACCTCAACCTTTTCCACCCTTAATACCACTAATAGATTACGTACTAAAAATAGCGCTTTCACCGGTGTTATCAATTTAAGGCAGTAGAAACCGGCTCTTGATGAAAAAATTTCTCTAACCCGTCTAAACGCGAATCCACATGTATAGGTTAATTTAGTAATCTAATTAATTTTTCAAACTTAAATAGAATTTGTCTAAAAAGGATAAGAGAATCTAAGTGGTGAGGGACAGTGACTGATACCAAAGTTGAAGAAAGTCTGCATCACAAATCTGAGCGACGCGCGATGCACATCATCACTGATGCTGTATTCGGTCTAGCCCTCGGGCTTGCCGCCTTCAGCCTTGTCGATTACCAAATTACCATTGTAGAAGATGTTTACTTCGCCATTGGCTTTTTTGCAATTACCTTTTTCTTACTCGTCCTCTTTTGGATTTGGATTCGTCGATTCTTCGAAGACCTCCCTGTCTACGGTGGTGCACAACTTGGCATTCTCTTCGGATTATGCTTTCTGGTAGCGATTCTACCATTCATCATGCGATTATTTTTCACAAACATGTATGGAGGCACACCCGAAGTCGCCACATTAGCTCTGGTCACCCTGTATCCCCTCGTTATGGGGGCTATCGGGTTACTCGTTGGTCTTTTACACCTGCTCTTCCTAAAACAAGCCCGAGTAAGAACCCCCTGGGACGATTACAAGCACATAGCCTCCGATAGTGTCGCAGCATTAGCCCTCGGATCCGGATTTCTCATAACGGCACTAATCCCTCCCACGATGATCTTTGGAGAACTTCTCCCCATCGGACTCCCACCCCCACTCGCTACGCTCCCAGCCCGATTTGGCATCTGGATACCCATAGCAATCATCTGTGTGATTCTATTCATTGTAGTGGAAGTAGCACTACGGAGAATGCAACCTTCTCCACCCTCCACCAATGCAACTCCAGACCAAGTCTGAAAGGGGATGTTTGTCTTTGAATCCATTTATGACAATGAATTTGAAGAAAATGTGACACAAAATTCAAGTCATTATTAGTCTTCTTTTGGATTAAAGTCACTAATGGTGACTGTATCATGATAAAATGGTGTATTTCCTACCAGAAATAGAAATCGCTGATATATTGCAGTCATTTCAGCTCTTTTTTACACAAATTATGACCTTTTTTGTATTAAATAATGCATAAATGCATTTTCCCCAAACCACACCAATTTGGCTAGTGAATGAGAATTCTCATTAACTAGACCCAATTTCATTGGTGAAAATCCATGGCAAAAGAGCCGAAGGGTCAAAAACCAAAGCAAAAGAAGGGCAAGGAAAAAGGAAAAGGTAAGAAGTAAGACCCAATTAGTTTGACCGATTCCTACTACCTGTGCTTCACCGCACGATGCTACCAATTAGGGGGGTCGTGCGTTTTTCCCTATTTTTGGTTAATTGAATATCGAAATACTCCCATAATGATATCGAGGTTGATAATAGTTGGATTTGCTTTTATCCTCTGACAGCTTCATTGGAATAATCGGTGCTGCCATTGAAGGATACAAATCTGAAGTTGGAGGTCTTTTATTCGGTGATCGAATTCCCTCTTCTGATAAAGTGGTTGTAAAACTTGCTATTCCTCTTCAAACAACACGACGAACTCTAACAAATGTTCGATTCCACCTCAAACGAACAGATCGCGTACTCAGAACCTGGGACTATCTCACCGTACACTGGCCTCTGGGTACCTTTCATAGCCACCCCGAAGGAAGAGGCCAACGATACAAACCGATTCCATCAAAATCAGACTCATACCTCCTGAGCTCCGAAGACCTCGACGTTATCATCGCCATATGGGAATCCTCTCGCCACAAGACCCTACGCTACACCCACAATAATCAATGGATCGCTGGATCTGCGAGCTCGTTCTATATCCAACTCGCCGCCTGGCAATATCCAGAGAAAGGCCATTTCGAAAACGTCGCTTTATGGTGCCCTTACATCGATATCATTAATCTTTCCTACGAAGTTGGCCTCACCAATCATCCCGGACGATTATTCTGGTACGAAACTATCACCCCAAATGGAACCCTTCGAAAACTCCATAACCTCGTTCATAAATACGAAAATAAAATCTTCAAAACACTCAATTACGAAACCGGAGAACCTATCCTCCAACAAATCAAAGAAGTATTGACAAAAATACAGACGATCAATTACACCAAATCCTAAAAATGAAACCTAATATCAGGAAAACTTGATGTAACCCTATTCGTCGATTTTTTCGCATGTGTAATAATATTCGTTGAAGTGGAAGTGACGCTACGGAGAATGCACACCTCACCAACATTCACTAATGCCACTCCGGACCAAGTATGAATCATGGTATTTGTCTTTTAATCCATTCTACATCAAAATTCCACTCGACCTATAATCCCAAAGAAGGGAGAGCCACTCAATTTTCGTAGTGAAACGGTCATTCAAAGAAATCAGCGAGACAGATAAAAAGCGTTTTCCAAGGTTCTATGTCATTTCAAAATTTTGTTCTCTGAAACCAACCAGAAAGGCGAATAATACGCTAAATTATTACTTACTCGATCAAAGCTATTCCACTTTTATCCAACCTTATTCCGTTATCATTAACGAGGTGAATATTTTGGGCCTTGTTTATTCTGATGGAGATTTTGCTCAAGGGAAGAAGCGTTTTGCCAGAGGCTATTTACTCGGTGATGTAACCATGATCATGGCTATGTTCCGAACCAATCCAGAAGCCATTAAACGCGTTCTACCGCCACCTTTGAAACCTCCTCCCACTCCCACTTGTAGCATATATATTGCAGAGTTTCACAAAACCAATTTTGGACCTCCCTACAACGAAGCTGCCCTTTTCCTC
>JABXGY010000452.1 GCA_016550395.1 archaeon
TGTCATCGTATAGCTATCCTAGAAAAGGGTCAGATCAAGGCAATCGGAAGCCCCAAGCACCTCCTCTCTCAATATTTTCCTAACTTTTCATACTTAACAAATGGAGGATTAGCTGGAATTGGCGGTTAAAATGATAATATCAGTCATCCCAGCTGGATTACGAACAGTTGTCCGTTCGTGGTTAGCAATGCGTTGGGGACAACGCCATGCAAAGAGTGGAATTAAAATATTTCAAGAAACGCTTCAAGAGTTCGGACTTCCAGAAGTGGCAATTCATGAGTTGGTCACCCAATATAAGTCAACTGTGAATTTGTTATCAATTCGTGGCCTTTCACAATTGGCTTTCAGAAGTATTCGATGGCGAGGTAGCCAATAACTTACCGTTGACTCCATTCGTCTAGGAACTCCTTTAATGGTCTTGGAGGTAGACCAAAATTTTGAAGAGATAATTTAATTTCTTTTTCAGACTTGCCTTCGTCTTTCATTTGTTGCGCTTGCGCGAAAATGAATTCTTTGAGTTCCCATGGATATATTACCCAAGCATCGGTGGATTTCACATAGAAATTAGGAAGTGGTTCTGTCCATGGTTTTACATGTAAACAGACTGAACGTAATTCTGCAACCTTATAACGTTCTAAGTGTTCAATAACCGCCTTGAGGCTGGAGCCTGTATCAGAGATATCATCGACGAGTAAAACGCGTTTCCATCGGGGTTCACCACTTATTGGCTGTGAGATATGAGGAGTCTCTATGGTTTCATAGATGCCCTGATAAAACTCGACTTTTACATTGGCGGTGTGGCTTGTGACAAAAAAGTCAGCAAGGATTCGTGCAGGAACCCACCCTCCCCGGGCGACACCGACAATCACATCTGGAATATAACCGTTCTCGCGAACTTGACGATAGACCTTCAAACACAATTCATAGATTTGATTCCAATCGATATATTGGTATTTTTGGGTCATAATTGAGAATGGATATGTTCCATATAAAAGAGGAGGTTAGTAGAAGGATTACCGGGTTGCTAGATAAAAAGCGAGCCGCGGACGTAAACGTCAGTGCAGATCAATACCGTCATCTGCCATGATGAGTGGCTCAGGTTAGGTGCATGTTCGTCATCGTGAACGCCCGCATGCTCATTAAATAGTAGGATACCATCCGCTTTAGGATTTTCCTCTTTTAGCTAATCAGATTTCTGGCTCTTCATGAATTCTTTCGTGATTTTGTTCATAGCCAAAACGGGTCGAAGGATAAGGATGAGGAGTAGTAATCCAATTAGGAATAGAACAACACCTAGAATTTGAAACCAAAGGGCAAAGGGTCCACCCACAGTGAAAATTAAGGCGAGGGGAAATGCCGTGCCAAGTATGGACCGCAAGAGAGTGAGTAAGATTTGCATCTGGGTGTCTTTGATGAAAAAGACTGCTAGATATGCGATAATTAGGAAAAATAGTGTGACACCAGCGACAATATTCAACCATGGCTCCAGAAGCATTGTGAAGTAGATGACATTAGCAATGAGTAATGCAATATAAATGACGATGAGAATAAAGGTCCAGTAGTTGAAGACATTAGTGTATTTTTTTAAATCCATACTCGCGTTCGTTAATCGGGTCATCGGATCAGCCATAACAGAACACCTCCAAATTATTGCATTTTCGTTTGAATTTACCTAAATCCCTTTCTATCTGCTGCTGACGGATGATTTAGAGACGAGTTTCTTTATGTTTTTTGTATTAATCTTAGTCAAGACACCCTGTTCTGTAATTATTCCTGTCACGAATTTAGCAGGGGTAATGTCAAAAATTGGATTAGCTGCTTCAGTTTGATCAGGAGCAACTTGAACTGGACCCAGATCTCCTGTAGGTAATCGCCCAATTACAGTTCGTACTTCCTTAGGTGGACGTTCCTCGATGGCAATTTGATTTCCACTTGGGCAAGTTGGATCAATGGTGAAGATTGGTGCTGCTACATAAAAGGGAACCTTGTGGACATGAGCTAGAACAGCTTTCTCATAGGTTCCAATTTTATTTGCTACGTCCCCATTCGCTGCAATTCGGTCTGCACCCACGATAACCACATCTATCCGATTCTTACTGAAAAGATAACCACAGGCACTATCAATTATGAGTTGATGTGGGATTTCCCATTGCTGCAGTTCCCAAGTAGTTAAACGGCTACCTTGAAGCCAGGGTCGAGTTTCTGAAACATAAACCATCGAAAGATTTCCTGCATGATGAGCAAAGTAAATCACTGCAAGAGCAGAACCATAATCTTGGATGGCTAGAGGACCAGTGTTGCAGTGTGTTAAGACACGATAGCCAGGTTTGAGCAGTTCAGAGCCTTTTTTACCAAGCGATTCTGAAGCATGTATATCAGCAGACTGGATTTGTTGGGCAGCTTCGTCAATTAGTCTTTGTTTCTCTTCGGTTGTAACTCCCTTGGCTGCCCTTTCCATGCAGAACTTCACCGCGGCACTTAGTGTACCCGCAGTAGGACGAGCTTGAGATATGATTTGCGCAGCTTCTTGTAATTGGTGTTCAAATGCCGCTATCAATGGATCGGTGATTTCATGAGCTGCCTGGGCAATTGCGAATGCACCAGCCACACCAACTGAACCAGCACCACGGGTGACCAGATCTTTGATAGCTTTGACAGTATCCTGCCATGTAGGAAGTTTTAGAAGTTGAATCTTAAACGGCAGCAAACGTTGATCAATCATTTCCACAATATGATTCTTCATTTGAACTGCTCTAATCTCACGCATTTGACCATTGATTTTCACTTGCATGAAAACATCCTCCAAATGACCATATCAATTCGTTTCATATCCAAAAGTGTTTTCGGATTCCTGCAGACTATACAATATTCTTGAATAAAATCATTTGAGAATGATTAAAGTATTCACCTAAAGTACTAATTGATTAGTCAGTGGACATGTTTCAGGGTTTTTTCTAATTTTTCTAAGGGCTGTGTATTGATAACAGAACTAGCTTCTACCCATCCTCGTCGGGCCATCGCAACACCATAGATCATAGCATCGAGCTGTGAGGTGTGATGTGCATCAGTATTGATTGCTAGTTTCACTCCGTTTTCTTGGGCAACTCGTGCAGCGGTGTCCGGGAGGTCGAGGCGTTCGAAGGCGTTGATTTCAAGAATTACCTCATGCTGCTTTGCTGCCATGATGAGTTCATCAAGGTTGACCGGATAAGGTGGACGCTTCCCAACGATTCGTCCAAGTGGATGAGCTAAGATGTCAACATACGGATTCTTCAGTGCCTGGATTAGACGATCTGTCATTTTTTCCTCAGATACCTTTCTATAGATATGGACTGCAGCCACAACAAGATCCGTTTCAACTAACACATCATCTGAGAGGTCAAGACTCCCATCAGTAAGAATGTCAACCTCTATACCAGCTAGTATACGGATTCCTCGAATTTTTTTGTTGAGGATTCGAATCGTTTCAATTTGTTCTCGGAGCCTAGTTTCATCTAGGCCATTAACTACACGAACTTGTTTCGAATGATCACAAATGCCGAGGTATTCATACCCTCGTTGTTTAGCAGCATTGGCCATAGCTTCGATTGTTTCTGTACCGTCACTCCAATTGGTATGGACATGGAGATCTCCACAGATATCGTCACGATGGACCAAAGTAGGTAATCGATTCTGAAGTGCTGCCTCAATTTCTCCAGTATCTTCTCGGAGTTCGGGTGGGATCCAAATCATCCCCAGTTGCTGGTAAATCTCTTCCTCTGTTGATCCAGCAATGCGTTGGTCGGTTTTTAGATCGAAAAGACCATACTCGCTAAGCTTCCAACCATGCTGTCGGGCGAGACGACGTAATGCGATGTTATGAGTTTTCGAACCGGTGAAGTATTGTAAGGCTGCACCGAATGCTTCTGGTTCGATGACTCGAATATCTGCTTGAATGCCTTCATCTAATAAGATACTCGACTTGGTAACACCATGGGCTAGCACTTGGGTGACTGAGGGTAGGTTAACAAAATGTTGCATGATTGGTGTTGGGTCGGTCGAGGTAACGAGGATATCGATGTCTCCTACGGTTTCCTTCCAGCGTCGAAGGCTTCCTGCTACCTCAATCTGTTTTACCTCAGAAAGCTTCTCCAGTTCCTCAACTAATTGCTGAGCGATTGGGAAGGCTTTGCCAATGAAGATGCGACCTCGATGTTGAAGGCTATGTTGAAGGTACAGTTCTAAACTTCGCTGGACATTTTCTTCAGAGCGTTCACCGAACCCAGGCAGATCACGGATTTGATGAGCCTCTAAAGCGTTGCGAAGTTGTTTGATATTTTGTATTCCGAGTTCATCCCGTAAGACTTTAAGGGTCTTGGGTCCGATTCCCGGAATTTCTGACAACTCAATAAGCTCTTTTGAGAGTTCGCCCCGCAGTTTGTCGAGATATTGCAGTTGACCAGTTTGAAGCAGTTCTTCTAATTTCTTTGCAATCGCCTTCCCGACGCCAGGAATCTGTTCGAGCTCGTCGCGTGCTGCAATATCATGGAGACTCTCTGATAGGTCCTCAATCGACCTAGCAGCACGACGATAGGCCCGAGATCGGAAAACCTCATCTTTTAATTCCAGCAAATTTGCGATTTCGTAGAGGATTTTGACAATTTCCTTGTTCTCTTTTATCATCCATCCGTAACCTTCTAGAATCAACTGGTTCATACTTAGGATTGAATATGTAAATAATGGTTCGGCAACTTATAGTGGAATCATATTACCAAAGCCATTGCTGGTCGACCGTGGGGGAGCCGTCCCAAGACGTATAATACCTACTTCTATGAACCCTTAGAGATTCAAGAGGCTATTGATAAGTCGGTTCATTGGGCATTGGGTTTCGCGAACAGCTTTCTCATTACAGCAGGTGATATGCAGCTCCTGCTTAAGATGTTAGATGCCATCAAGCGCTTTGAGAAACGACCATCTGATATCAAGATGAATGCGATTGTTGATAAGTTTCATATTCAGCCAATTTTTTCGTGAGTGATTGGGTATTGGGAAAAAGATGCTTATGCCTTGAAAGATTGACCGACTTAATAAGCAATGGAAATATGTCAAACATATAAGAAAAAAGAACTACCGGTCATTATTATGGTGCACTCGAAGACTGTTAAAGCAATCTTGTTTGATTTGGATGGAACGTTGGTGAGACTTCCGCGAATTTGGGAATTTTTTGATGAATTATTAATTGATACGCTAAATGAATTCTGTATTCCACTTCCCCAGAAAGATAGTCGATTAGCAATCTGGCACTCGGGTGGGGATTTCGAACATACCCTAAAGGGTTGGGGAGTCTCCGATTATGATGAATTTATCCATCGGTTTGACCAATTAGATTTAGCAAGACGCGCTCGAATGATTGAGTCTGGCGAAATTCATCTATTTGATGATGTAGACGTATTAGGTAATTTGCATAAAGAGTTCAAGTTAGGATTGGTGACAAATACTCCCCCAGATATTGCCTTATTGGAACTTGACGCTTTTGGAATTAAAGAACACTTTGATGAATTGGTAATGTTGGGTACAGTCGAACAGCATATTGCCAAACCGCTACCTGACGGTTTTTTAAGATGCCTTAATAATCTTGATGTCGCTCCTGAACAAGCAGTAATGGTTGGGGATAGTAGTAGCGATATAATCGGTGGAAATCGAGTGGGAATGATCACTGTCCTCATTCAAAGGCCTGACCAGCCTGCACTCAAGAATCTGGAATTACCTCCAGATTTAATCATCACGGACTTATATGAACTCAATAGCTTTTCCCGTGCGTCGAAGTAGTTTTTCATTCATCAGGTCGCTGGATAATTTCTCCATATTCAACAAGCGCAGCCATACCTCGAGCACCTCTTAGTGGAAGATGATAAGCAGGAACACCAGCGACTCTGAGCTTATGCATACGTTCTCGTATTTTCATAGTTGAGGGCACAGACACCACAATTATGGGTTTCTTCCGTTGCTCTGCAGTTTCAACTATTGCTTGACTCACTTGTTCTGCATCAAGTAGAGGTGTCATGAAGAGTGGAATTACGATTATACCATCGATTTCATCACTATCAAGAAGAGTATTCATTGTAAAAGCGAATTGTTCAGCTGTTGCTGAGCCAGTCAGGTCAATCGGATTCTTAACAGAATAGAAGTAAGGTAATTTTTCGTGTAGCCGCTGTTGAAGCTTGTTGGATAGTTCAGGTGCTTTAAGCCCATAATCGGCTAAAGCATCAAGTGTCATTACGCCAAAACCACCACCGCTAGTGATGACTGCTATCCGATTACCTTTCGCTGGTGGTTGATTAGCCAAGGCTCGAGCAACATCAAAAAACTCGCCAATAGTTTTCACACGGATAACTCCTGCAGCTTCAAAAGCTGCATCATAAATACGATCGGTTCCAGCGAGGGATCCTGTATGGCTCGAAACAGCTCGGGTTCCAGCTTCGCTTCGACCAGCCTTAATCACAATGAATGGTTTAACTTTGCATGCGCGGCGACATATATCGATGAATTTACGTCCTCGCGAAATAGATTCCAGATATAGCCCGGTGACTTGTGTGTCTTCATCATCTTCGAGGTAGTCAATGAGATCACCTTCATCAACATCAATTGCATTACCGAAGCTAGCAAATTTACTGAAGCCAATTTTTTCATTATAAGCAAAGCTCATAACAGCACCACCTACTGAGCCTGATTGGGTGATAAATGAAATTCGACCTACATCAGGACGAGGTGTCGTGCTTGCAGGTAGAAACAGCGTATCGACATTACATTTGGGACAAAAAGTGCCTAAACAGTTAGGTCCTAGAATTCGTATATTCCCTTTCTTTGCGAGCTCTAATATCTTCGTTTCCAGTTTTACACCTTCTGGACCTATTTCGCGAAAACCACCAGACACAATTATGACATTCGGAATTTCCTTTTCGACACATTCTTCCATAGCTAGGAGAACATGTTTCGCAGGAATAACGATAATGGCGAGATCAATTGGACCTCCACAGTCTTTCAACGAGGCATAAGTTTTGATCCCTAAGATGTGATAACTTTCCTTTGCGGCCTTGGGATTGATCAAATATAATCGTCCTGGAAATTTAGCCGCGACCATTTGTTCGACAATAATATGCCCGATGCGTCCTGGACGTCGGGAAGCCCCGATAATGGCAATGTTTCGAGGATTAAAGAAGCGATCAATTTGGGTTTCAATTGAATCCATGTGTACCCACTCACACGAATATGATAAGATGCGTTTTTTGGATTATTGAGCTAGTAAGCTAATCTGAAAAGAGCTGCATATACATAAATTGATGCCATAACGTTGAACAAGAAGGTTAATTTTGGGGATTTGATGAGTGTCACCTAATTACAGTTATTTAATAATTCAGTTGAATGTAGGTGCCCCTTGATATGGAACCAGACAGAGTCCTTGTTCGCTACGGGGAAATCGGGCTAAAGAGCCCTGGAATTCGCCGTCATTTCGAGAATCTACTCTTAAAGCATATCAAGGTGTTCCTAGCCCGAAAGGAAATTCCTTATAGCAAAATCATTCGAGAACGAGGACGGTTCTTTATTCCTACCTCTCAGCCCCAGAAGGTAGCAGAAACTGCAAGTCGAGTTTTTGGGATAGTGTCCTCTAGTCCTGTCTGGACCGTCTCTGCAAATCTTGAAAAAATCGTAGCATTGGCAGGATCCCTAACGCCCCAGCTGTTATGTGATGGTCAGAAGTTTGCAGTTCGAGCTCGGCGCCTTAAGATACATAAATTTTCTAGCCCAGAAGTTGCTACTCAAGTTGGTGCGAAAATCATTGAAGCCGCAAATACTACTAATCAGCTAGTGCATGTGGATTTGGATAATCCTGATGTTGAAATTCATGTCGAGGTTCGTCAGAAATCGGCATTTATCTTTACACAGATTATCAAAGGACCAGGTGGTCTTCCCTATGGATCCCAAGGGGTCGTGTTAGGACTTCATTCCGGTGGTCTGGATAGTCCAGTAGCGGAATGGTTAATGATGAAACGAGGAGCCAAAGTCATCCCACTATATTTTGACGCTGCAGCTCCTGTAGAAAAGCAGTTTGTTGACCGGGCCATCAAATCTGCAGAAATACTCGCCGAGTGGATGCCAGAACAAAATATAGAATTACGAATCATCCCTTTTTATGAGATATTAAGACGGCTCCAAATGCCAAAGTATCGAAAATTAACTTGCATTTTGTGTAAACGCATGATGTACCGTATCGGAGCCATGGTGGCAGCTCAAGAGAAGGCACGGGCGCTCGTAACTGGTGAAACACTTGGGCAAGTTGCTTCGCAGACCCTCACGAATTTAGCAATTCTCGATTCCGTGGTAACAGTTCCCATTTTTCGTCCCTTGATTGGGATGGATAAAACAGAAACGATGACTCTTGCTAGAAGGATTGGGACGTACCAGGTTACTAGTCAGGATGTTGGTGAATGTTTTGCTGTACCCTCCCAACCCTCTATTGCTACTACATTAGCCGATGTTCATGAAGCAGAATCTCAACTACCAATTGAAGAGATGGTTCTAATAGCAATAAACAACATTAAACGGGTAGCGGTGGCATAAGAGAATAATTTAACTGTAAGAAGAAAAGAAATAGAAAAAATAAAAATACTTTTAGGTAAACAGGGAAACTAGCAGCCTGACTATAGATTACCAAACGGTCTGACAAATTATGTCGAAAAAGGCAATGGGTCGCGTTTTGAATCGGTACGAAATCGATCAACGAATCGTCGAAGTAATTTCGCTTAATCCCCATTCGACCATCGATCAAATCGCCAAGGAGACAGGATTGAGTTACACTGCTGTACGAAACAGCCTCCAACGCCTCATGAGTCTGGGTGTGGTCGATGAAAGCTATGAGTCTGAAGGACCTACTCGTCGAGGTCGCCCTGCCTCATATTTTCAAATTGATAAAGGTCTACATATCGTTATTCCTCCACGGCAATTTCAGCACCTTGCAATGACTATAATCGCTCAACTTGTTCAGGAAGAAGGACCTGAACACGTTGCCGAACTGTTAGATCGCGCAGCCCAATTGCAGGTTAACCGCATGGTGACGAACTGGGAAGAAACAAAAACGGTGCCCAAGAATCTTGCACAAATGTTGGATCGGATTTGCGAGTACATTAATGAACAGGGGTGCTGTGCGAAACACATGGCTCACAAAAAAGGTTACTACATCCAAGTCAGTAATTGCGTTTATGACAAAATTGCCTCAGCATATCCAGGAACCATATGCAGATATCATGAAAGCCTTATTTCCCATCTTGTTCGATATCATAATGACTCAATATTTATCTCTCATGAAAAGGCGATGGCTGAAGGCGCAGACTGCTGCCGCTATATCATTATTTCCAAGTAATCGGTACAAGAAATGGCACTTGTTGACGGTAAGTTACCCTTTTAAGCAAAAAACCCCTCAACATTGACAGAATCTCCTACATTCTAAGAATAGGTGAACATTATTGGTTGATAATCCAAGAGAAGGCTTAGAAGCCATGGTCGGAACCTTCGACTCTGCAGCCGCCGCAGGGTGGAACTGTGTTATCGAAATGGACATCCAAGGTGATCAGAAATACAACATCACCATCGCAGATCAGAAAATCAACTGGGGCGAAGGCCCTGCTGACAAAGCAGACCTCGTAATCACCATCAGCAAAGACGACTGGATGGCCATCTCTAACGGTCAGCTCAATGCGGTTGCAGCCTTCATGTCTGGAAAGCTCAAGAGCCAAGGCGACATGAGCCACCTCATGAAGCTGCAAAGCGTCTTCAAACTCGGCTAAACCGAATCGAAGCTCACACCTTTCCAACTGCTAAGGGGGTGGACAATCACCACCCTCCGGCGCCTATTTTCTCCCTAGTCCCCACACCACCATACATTATCCCCACACAACACACCTACGAATACCAACCCCCAGCGGGGTGGAGAGGGGAGATACAAGAGGGGAGAGGAGGGGTGGACTAAACAAAGATAACGAATTAAACACTTACATACCCTAGCTTTTTACCGATTCACGTTGATTAAAATAGAGTGCAAAAATGACTATTACAATGACGACTCCAAAGCAGAGATAACCAAAGATTAAGACAAGTAGGGGTGGAAAGGGGAGAAAGGAACCGATCAGTAGCCCCAGCGAGCCAACAATGGCAAAGGCTACAGCAATATAGACTAGTTTTGCAGCCGTGGAAGCCATTCAAAGTCACCAATAGCATTAGTGATTATTTCACGCTTTTTACAGCTTTTCTGAATCGTTCAAGGGCGATATCAATTTGTTCAGCAGTAATATTTAGAGGAGGTAAGAACCGAATGGAATTCCGACCACTCCCAATGATCCACAGCTGTTGTTTTTTCACACAATTGGAAAGGATTGCTTCACGACGTTGGGAATCAATACTATTAGTTTCGCGATCTGTGACGATTTCAACAGCACACATTAAACCTCGACCCCGAACGTCGCCGATATATTTACTAGTTTCTTGAATCTCACGGAGACCCTTGAGAAGTTGTTTGCCACGTTTTTCCGCATTCTCAACAAGTCGATCTCGTTCAATTGTGCGGAGAACAGAAAGTGAGATTAACGCGATATAGGGTTCACCACCGAAGGTCTCGGAGTGCCGGCTAAAATCAGTGAACATGGGTTTAGGTCCAATAGCAGCTCCGAAGGGAAAGCCACCACCTAAAGCTTTGGCCGTGCAGATGTAATCAGGAACAACACCAGCATGCTCGATTCCCCACCAACGACCCGTACGCCCAAGCCCAGCTTGAACTTCATCACTGATTATTCTAGCTTCAAGTTCATCTGCAAGCACTCGAAGCTCCTTAAGGAACTTAATTGGTGCAGGGATGATACCTCCTTCTCCACAGATGGGTTCAATGGCAATTGCAGCAATGTCAGTACCACCATATTGAAGACTATCTCGTAAGTACTGGAGACATTCCAGGTTACAGGAGTCTTCACGTTGTCCAAAGGGGCAACGGAAGCAGTAAGGATAGGGACCCCGAATGACATCTAGTCCTTGTGGATAGTAGTCCTTATGTGCATGTTTACTCGCCGTCAGAGCCAAGGAATAACCTGTCCTACCATGGAAGGCTGGTCGAAAAGCAACAAATCGAAACCGATGTGATGTATCCATTACGGATTTTAAGGCGGATTCAACCGCTCGTCCGCCACTTGTTGTGAAAAATACCTCTTTTTCATGATCACCAGGAGTCAACCCAATTAATCGCTCTGCTAAAAGAGTCTGGGGAATCACGTCAAAGTCTTGTCCGGGAACTTCTCGTAAGTATCCCTGGATGCGTTGTTCAAAATCCTGAATTACCGTATTGCGAAACCCAAGAGCTCGAACGGCTACACCCGCGGTCATATCAAGATATTGGTTTCCCTTTAAATCATAAATCCACGGACCTTCGCCTTGTGTATGATCTACAACGGGATAGATATCTCGGCTTTGAGTCGTTTTTGCTATAGCTTGTGCTGAACGTTCAAGCCATTCCTTATTACTTCGAGTTATCGGTAAATCAGGACAGAGTTCTTTCAGTAACTCTTCTGCGTCTCGTTTCATCTTCGCCAAGCCACATTATGTCTATACTTGCGATAAGGGATTAACTAGCTCTATTTAAGTAATAGCTACCTGTAAGAAACTTTTATTCTATTGCCAACTGTCAAAGAGAAATTTTGTTTTCTAATGAGAAGTTCACTTCTCAGGTAATGGACTCAATGTGTGTTTATCCACTTTCTTGACAAGTTATGATTCTAGTCTTGGTTTTAAAAAACGCTCACTAAGAAGGTTACTGATTAGACCGATGAAACCGAATGCAAACAAACATTGGAATAGCGCTAAAGTAAAAACGGGATAGGGCGTCCAAAGCGGACCATATTGATGTAAGACATAATTAAAAATGACAAAGAAAACGAACCATAGAAGATATTGTGTTAATCTTTTTTGTTCCACATGAACATCAACATAAACGCCAAGTAGCATAAATGGAGCAACAAAAAGAGCAAGTCCAATTGTCCAGATTGTGTTTGTTAAGAAAGCAAATGCTGTGATTAGTATTAAGAATACGAGTAAAACAAAGATAATAAATGAAAAATGGTGTGTGCTCATGTTCTCTACGAAATCATTCCTTGACATAAGTACTCCCTCAGATAGGACTTTATGAGCACAGCACTAAAAAGTTGTGCCAATTGTTAATACCGTTTAGATGTTCAGGGTATGTGCCATGTCACCTAGATCCCGACTGCTAGCGATATTTTACTTTTCAAGTGGATTGGCCATTTTAGCAACTGGCATGGTTATTGAATTTCTTTTCGCAGTTTTTGTACATAGTATGATCATGCATGCTTTATGGGTGAATGGTGGATTTCATATCCTTTTTATTGTGTTTTTCGGAATTGGACTCTATTTTTTACGGAGAGGTATCCTCGGATATTGGCGATTTCGTTATGATAGCATAATTTACCTAATCGCGGCTATGATTCTGTTCGCATCTGCGATTCAAACAGTATTTGGTTTTCAGGTTGGACATCCCTATCTTTACCTAGCAGAAACAAATCCAATTCTAATGTATTTGTTGTGGATATTTGTCCTTCCACCTTTGAATCCGTTAATTATGACATTTTTGGGCTTTGGTTTATGCCTAATGGCTTGGATAAACTTCCGATACAATGGACAAGAATCCCATTTTGAGGAAATTTCTGAAGTAGAGGCTAAAAAATTCCAATCCTTGCAAAGATGGCAGATTCTAGTGCAATTAACACGGATTTCGGTGTGGTTGGGTTCAATTTTATTGCTAACACTCGCATTCCTTATACTTGGTGGACCCCCATTAAGCCAACCTCCTTTACTAAGATTAAGTGATCCCTTCACATGGTTACGTTTAATTTGGGCGATTTTTGCAGCGACTTTATTGAATTCTGGAATTTTTATTATCAATCAATTAGGAGATATCGATACAGATCAGTTTCATCCTGAAAAGTCACAACTTCCTATTAGCAGTGGATACATTTCCTTCAAGCAAGGAATAATCATTGCAGCAGTATGTATCCTAGCTGGTCTCGTCTTAGCATTGTTACTAGTGGGATTTGGGTTCTTCATCATACTAAGTTTCATCATTGTCTTTGGAATTCTATATTCGTTTTCTCCCATTCGTTTGAAAAGCCGCCCCTTTGTAGACTTGTTGATGATTGGAATTGCTTTTGGGTCTTGGTCTGTGATGGCAGCTTGGGCGATATTGCTCTTTTTACCACAGCTTCCACTAACTCTGATTATTGGACCTGCACTTTTTTATGCAGGAACTCATGGTGTGCATACTGCATCAGATTATCAAGCAGACTCTCAAGCAGGAGTTCGGACCACGGCGATCTTTTTGGGTCCTAAACGAACAAGCAGGCTAGGCATTCTACTAATCGCGTTGGGTTTTCTTTGTCTATACATTACAGTAGGATTTTACACGCATTTATTTTGGTATGGAATCCTCAAATACAAGAGTATCTTCCTGTTGATCTTTTGTGGACTTCCTGTTCTTGCGCTTCTCCAGTTTTATCGAAAATGGCGGTGGTCTGGAAAAGTCAATGCGAAGTCTATTCATTGGTTACAAAAGAAAGGGCGAAGGGTTGCTTATTTGCTATTTCTAATTCTTTTGATCTATCTTTTTCTCTATGTATTTCTCTTCTATCCTGTGTATTATCCAAACTACAATTTTCCTTGGAGTTAGCAGATAGTTTAGACATATTGAAATAAAGCATCAACCACTAGGCTCTTTGTATTCATTCAACCTTGTAGAGTATGAGGGTGGAACCATCATTGGAAGCCGTTAGCTCAGGGATTGGCGAAATTGACCGGCTATTAGGTGGTTATTTAGTTCGGGGGAAAGTCTATCTCCTTGAAGCCGATAACGGTACACAACCCCAAGGTGTCATTCTTCCCTTTGTGAAAAACGGTCTCAACACCAATGAGTTAGTAATTTTTGCTAGCAATGAATGTCCTGGTGAGGATGTTTTAGATCAATTACGTGAATATGGAATTGAAGTGGACACTACCATTGCGAATAAGCAATTGTTAATTCTCGATTTATGGTCTGAAGGCCAGATTGAGGCTCCCGGTGTGGTTTCTGTTGGTAATCCTGCTGACCCACATAAAGTGCTCTACTCTTATCAACAGGTCTACCAATTTGCAATAAATCGAGAACCACGCCTCCCTTTTCGCATAGTAAATGATTCACTTTCAGGTTTGGTGATGACCTTTGGCTTCGAAAGAGCATACCGGCTAGCCTCCCGAGCTGCACGGTTAATGAAACTTGGCCAAAGTGTAGGCTTATCAGTTGTCGTCCCTCGTATGCACGACCCTTTAGTCTCAGAAAGCTTTGAACGCTTATACGATGGTGTCATAAGGTTAGTCCTCGAAGAGGAACAAGACCGTGTTCAACGCTTTGTGCGTGTCTTAAAATCACCAATTCCTGGATTTCAAGGACAGCGGGTTCCCTACGAGATAACATCAAAAGGCATTCAAATGAGTGTTGAACTCATTGAAACGCCTCAGGAAATAAAAGCTGGCTTGAATATGGTGAAGCATGGAGTATTGCAGTTTTTCGATGAACGAATAGTGATCACTCCATTCTCCATTTTGAGTACGCTTTTACGTAATTTAGCTTTATCCTTTGAGCTTGAAACTTTGATCCCCGTTTTGATGTCTTCAGCCCAGGAAGCTATGCATGAGGTTGTTCCTAAACTTTTAGCTCAATTCAAAGGCCAAGAGATTCCTGCTCAAATAGGGGGGTTTGCGAAAATGGTTGGCCTTTTAGGACTGGGAAACATGCAAATCTCATATGATGAGGAAGATCAGGAATTCACTATTATGCTTGAACATTCTCCACTGGCCACATCTTTGAAGGATCTTGGACTCGCAATTGATTTTATTCATTCTGCAATGCTATCAAATCTTTTTGAAGCTGTACTCGATCAGCCGTATATTACCGAAGAAATTCTCTGCGTGGCGAAGGGTGATCCACATTGCGAGTTTAGGTCATATCCTGCAAAACGCCCAAAGAAGTAATCCTGTGCTATCGTTTAAATGGTACCAAACCTTTTTCCACTAACACCATATTGAGCACGGCGAGGATGTATTGTGTCTCCCCACGGTTTGATTGCCTTTGATTTAGATGGAACTTTAGTTCGAATCTGGAGTGCTTGGAGCTGGATTCATCGATTACTAGGAACGCTTGAGGTTGCGAAGCCCAACGCTGATCGCTTTTATGCGGGTGAGATTGATTATGTTCGCTGGGCTGAATTAGATGTGGCTTTATGGCATGGTGTCCCGATTTCAGAAATTGAGCAAGCGATTGATGAAGGATTGGTTTTCATTCCCAATTCAGCAGAGCTTATCAGGAGATTACAAAATTATGGTTTCAAGACCGCAATCATTAGCTCGGGATTAGCAGTGTTTGCTGACCGAGCAAAGAACCAACTTGGCATTGATTTTAGTAGAGCTAACCGACTCCTCATAGATGCCGATGGGCGGATTTCAGGAGTTGAGGTTCAAGTAGCTTTTGACAATAAACACAAGGTCCTGTATGACCTCGCAAAAGCAGAGGAAATTCCTCTTTCTGATTGTGTTGCTATTGGTGATTCTCGTAATGATATTCCTATGTTTGAAATCGCTGGTTTTTCAATCGCTTTTAATCCAACGCATGCTGAGGTTGCCGCTGCAGCAACTACTGTCATCCAAAGTGAAAGTGCACTCGATCTCCTGCTACCATTGAAGAGTTATTTCCAAATTGATTGAGTATACTCTTTCTGAATATCCAATACGCTACACTTTAATGCTCGAATTGTACGGTTAAAAGAACCTTTCATCCTTGAGCAGGGCTGAGAGTCCATAGGAGTGAATAATTATGAGCCAGCGAACGCTAATTGATGCAAGCATGGGTCGCATAAAAGCAGACCTTGTCATCACCGATGTACAACCTCTAGACGTAATTTCCAGAGAGATTCTCGAAGGAGGCATCGCGGTTAAGGAAAACACCATCTGTCGAATCGGTGATGTATCTGATCTTATTGGTAATAAAACCAAAGTCATTAAAGGAAAAGGGCGATATGCGACACCCGCCTTCATTGAATCTCACATTCACGTCGAAAGCACTATGCTCACCCTTACCGAATTTGCCCGAGCTGTCATTCCCCATGGTACTGGAACTGTTATCATTGATCCTCACGAAATCGCAAATGTTACTGGTATCCGAGGCTTAGAGATTTTTATGGAGGAGGCCCGAAATCTTCCGCTTCGCATTCTGATGGAGGTCCCAAGTTGTGTTCCAGCTGCACCTCCAGAATTTGAAACCTCAGGGTCCCGATTAGACGCATTTACGATTGACCGTTTACTTCAAGATCCATCGGTTATCGGACTTGGTGAGGTTATGAATGTTCCAGCAGTACTGAATAATGATGAAGATATCCACCTCAAAATTCAGTTTGCCCGCAGTCAAGGAAAAGTTGTGGAGGGTCATGCCCCAGGACTCAAGGGAAAGAAATTGAATGCCTACATTGCTGCAGGGATTATGTCGGACCACGAGTGCGAAACGGCAGAAGAGGCGATAGATAGGTTGCGAATGGGCCTGACAGTCATGGCTCGTGAAGGTTCTATAGTGCGCAATATGCTTGATATTCTTCTTCCATTGTATAAAGAGGGGCGTGATTTACGACGATGTACGATTTGTTCTGACGATTTATCTCCTGTAGAATTAGCAGATCTCGGTCATTTGGATCGCAGCCTCAGACGTGCCATTGATGCTGGCATTGATCCGCTCGTAGCAATTCAACTTGTCACCTCAAATCCAGCTCAATTTTTTAATTTATCAAGAGTAGGAAATCTTGCCCCTGGCAATGTGGCGGATATTGTTCTAATTGATGATCTCAAAACAATAAATGTTGATTTGGTATTACATCGTGGTCAAGTTGTAGCAAAAGATGGTCGCCTCAGCACGAAACTTCAGCGATTTGACTATCCCCTAGATTTGAGAACAACGATTCGTTTTGGTGGTATTCCCACAGCCGTAAATTACGAAATTCCTGCGGAGGATGGATCTCATAAAGTACGTGTAATCATCGCAAGGGAGGGCAGTCTCACCACAGGTTCTGAAACCCACATTCTCGAGGCAAGAGATGGACATATTCATCCAAATCCTGAACAGGATATTCTAACCATTGCGGTTACGGAACGCTACATGAAAGGTGGTAATATTGGTGTAGGGTTCGTTCAAGGCTTTGGCTTGAAAGAAGGCGCAATTGCAAGTAGCATTGCTCATGATAGCCACAATATAATTACGGTTGCAACGAGCTCTGAGGATGCACTTATGGCAGTCAGCACTGTTTCACAAAGCAATGGAGGTATCGCGGCTGTTGTTGGTCGAAAAGTCATTGCCACACTGCCTTTGCCCATTGCGGGAGTAATTACGGATGAACCGGTTGAAAAGGTTGCACGTCAATTACAGGCAGTACGAACTGCAGCTCATGATCTTGGTTGCACCCTTGAACATCCCTATTTAACAATGAGTTTCATGGCACTCCCAGTCATACCGTCACTCAAAATCACTGATAAAGGACTCATTGATGTGGATGAAATGAAAATCGTGCCAATAGTCCTTAGCTAATTGAGATAACTTGAGTGAAATTGAAAAAATAGATGAAACCAAGAGATTTGTTGCCCAACTCCAAATGCTTTTTAGTCTCAATTCATTAACGACCAATAGACGGAGGACGAATCACAATGTCCTGGACAATTATCCTTGCACAGCTTGCACCCCTATTCTTAGGCCTAGGAGCCGTTGCCTCCTTCGCCTGGTTCCTAGACAATCTGATGGGTGAAACTTATCGAACAGGTCAATCTGAAAAAGGTGACGAGGGTTCAGAGAAGAGTAATGCAGAGACAGGTATCAGCTGGCGAAGAGGTATTGTACGTCTCATTGGTCTTATTGGAATTCCCATGGGTGTACTCTGCTTCGCGTCATTAGTATCTATTATTCTGAATCCCTTTGCCACCCCATTTGGTGATCCCCTAACGCTTTTCCTTCTCGCCTGGATGGGAATAGCCCTTTTTCTAACACCCATAAACAAATTACCCTGGGCTGCCCTAATCGGGCTTGCTGCAGGCATCATCGCCGTAATTGTAGTGGTTGCCCTTGCACCCGTCATCCCAGAATTCATTACCCAACAAATTCCGCTCAAATACATCCTAATAGGCATTTTCATTATTGTGGGAGTCATGGTCTTTAGCCTCTTCAAATGGGCGGAAAATCTCTTAGATCTCTTAACAACAGTGTTGGGCTCTCGCCCTTTCCTGCTCATCCTCTCCTTTGCTGCTTTAGCCCAGGCAATCGCCCTTCCGGTGGTCTTTTTCCTCTTTGGTGGCGCGGGAGGCATCTTGTGGTTCTTTATCCACTAAAAGTCATCTTACCCTAGATAGTTTGGTGGAGGAGCTATTGGTAAGAAGAAGAGCCGGAAGAGGAGATAACCTGTACCCACGAGCAGATAGGTAAAGAACATTATGACACCTGTTCGCAGGAATTTGCCATAATTAATGGGTCGGTTCTCTCGTTCAGCAACAGTCATTGTCATGACATTCTGAACACTCGCAATTGGAGTCAGGGCACCTCCTAACACAGCTCCAATTATAAGTGAGGTCCAGATAGTACCTGCTGTTCCAGGGCCAGAAATAAGTGCGAGATCGCGTGCGACTGGAATTAACGTGGCCGTGACAGGAATATTGTCAATGGCACCACTAGTAAAGCCAGTAATCCATAACATAGTTACACTAGACAGAGCAGGATCACCCCCTGTGATTTGAGCAACAATTATCCCGATATAGGTAAGAACCCCGAATTCTTCCATACATCCAACAATGAAAAAGAGCCCAATAAAGAAGAAGAGAGCGGTCCAATCGACGTCTCGGAAAATTCGCTTTACGGGGATCCCACTGAGTAACACAAACAGCATGGCCATCACAAATGCAACGACCCATGTCAATCCAGCTGTGCCAAAAATAATAAACCCAACAATCATGGCGACAAATAGAATTGCGGTCCGATAGAAGACACTACGGTCTTCGACCATAGTCCAGGCGTCTAAGGCCATTAAATCGTTTACACGACTTGATCGTGGAGTTGTGAATTCTCGTCGGAAGATACGTAAAGCGAAGAAGATAGTAATCCCAAGAAGCATCAGTCCCAGAGGAAGCAAATTTATCGCAAACCAGCCAAAATCGTAAAATGTTGCACCTGCAACGAGCATCGTTGGAACGCTCGCTATCACTGTAGTGATTCCGCCGACATTTCCACACATGGCAGTGGCAATCAGATGAGGTGTTGGATTCTGTTCGAGGGCATCACATGCAAGAATTGTTAATGGCCCTATAATTAGAACAGTTGTGGCTATAACTGTCGACATGAGAAATGTGATGCCACAAAAAATCATGAGGAGTCTTCGCGGACTACCTTTACTAAAACTAAGAGCTTTGACTGCAATGAACTGAAAAAGTCCAGAATCTTTTGCAATTTCTGTAATTACCATTAGCGAGAGAATGACTACAATCGTCGATAAATCAATCCACTCTGCAAAAAAATGTGCGAAGACTTCGTCATTAAAAATCGTAGGAAGAGTCTCATAGATACTTGCTTTTTCCATGAAGAAGAGATATTCTGTACTATCAATTGGAAATGTGTTGGCTAAATCGGTAAAGAAGATGAACTGTTCAATCCGCCAGAAGGGCCAGATTTGAGCAAAGTAAACAATTGCGACGGACGCACCAATGAGGGCGGCGATAGTATGATCTGTCACATCAAAAGTTATCAGTATGATAACAGCGATGAAGAGCAGAATGATAAAGACCGCAGGTGGAATCATATTACTTCGTCCTGATCAGCTTGAAGGTTCAGGTCAGGTTGAAATGGTCGGGATAGTTTTCCTATCGATGATTCTCCACATAAGCTTTTCAGTGTGTTTCAAATAGATGACAAAGGAATCAAGGGAAGAGTGGGGGAGTAATAGGAAATACCACTAGTCGAAGTAGCATGTAAAGAGTGCTACAAGATAGATAGATGATTGTTAAGATGACCCCAGTAAAAAGGAAACGATTTCTTGGAAGGGGACGTTCTTCTTTTTCTGCGATTGTTACAGCAAGTACATTTGCGGCACTAGCGATTGGTGTTAAGCACCCTCCTAAGACAGCTCCTGCAAGTAATGCAGCCCAAAGGTTGCCCACGGGCATTGGAAATGGTCCAGTTCCTAAAATTTTCACTACAGGAATAAATGTCAAAGTAACAGGGATATTATCAACAAATCCACTTGTCAAACCTGTAATCCAAACCATGAGGGTCGTTGCAAAGAAAGGATTCCCCAGTGTAAGTAACTGGATAGCATGTCCAATGGCTTCAAGTACATAGAATTCTTCTAATAACCCAACGAGGAAGAACAGCCCCAAAAAGAAGAAAAGTGCTGACCACTCAATTTCCCTAAAAAGTTGTCCAGGACGAATTCCACTAAGTACAACAAAGGCCAAAGCGCCACCAAGAGCAACAAGAAATGTGAGCCCTGCAGAACCCAACAGCACAAACCCAATAATAATTGCGATTAACAAAATTGCGGTACGATAAAAAATTGGACGATCTGGCACCATCTCCCAGGCATCCAGCTCCATAAGATCCTCAATTCTTGCACGTCTTGGTGTAATGAGGTCGTTTCGAAAAATCCGGATAACAACAAACAGCGTAATTCCTAGGAGTAAGAGCCCTAAGGGCATCATATTGACAATGAACCAGGCAAAACTGTAAAGGGTTGCACCAGCAATCAGCATGGCAGGAACGCTGGCAATTAAAGATGTAATACCTCCAACGTTTGAAACTAATGCAATAGAAATCAAAAAAGGTGCGGGATTAATCTCAAGGGCATCACAGGCAAGAAAAGCAAGAGCCCCCATTATTAACATAGTAGTAATTTGTGTAAGAACTGTAGTCATGGCAAAACTAAGAATGCAGAAAATTGCTAGTAATTTTCGGGTATCACCACGACTCAATTTGATGGCATTAATGGCAATAAATTGAAAAAGTCCTGAGTCCCTAGCAATTTCAGTTATCACTAACATGGACAAAATGATGATTAAGGTTGGTAAATCAACCCATTTGTTAAAGAAAAATGCAAAAACGGTTGCATTAAAAATTGGTGGCAATCCCTGGTAAATAGAACCAGGGTCTAAATCGATTATTAATTGACGCCATTGAGGCCAAATTAGTGCGAGATAAAAAATTGCGATGATTCCCCCAATTAATGCTGCAACCGTATGATCAATTACATCCAACATGATGAGCAGAATTATTACAATGAATAGGATGATAGCAAAGACAGCCGGTGGAATCATTTTGCGTTATCCTAGACCCAAGAAGATTGTGCGCTAGTAGATTGAAAATGAGTCTAGATAGCTCCTTAAGAGCGTTCTGCAAATAAGCTTTTTTCATGCTCTTCTTGTTCCAGAGCACTGGTGAAATGAGTTCAAACCTTCTTTGCAAAGTCGATTATGGCTTGAGCGAGTGCTTCAGGTTGTTCGAATTGGATGGAGTGATCGGATTTGTCGATAATCTGGACAGACACATTTGAAAGATGTTCTTTATAGAAGTCGCCCCATTTGACAGGAAAGGTTGCATCTTGAGCGGCAATTATTACCAATGTGGGATGTTTAATTTTACTGACCTGATCTTGAATATTAAAGCTGGCAGCAGCCCCCTGGGCATAACCATGACTTAACGCTAGCCGTCGACCTTCTTGTTGATTGAAAAGTAAAAGGTCCATCATCCCAGGTGTTTCTCGAGCCTTCTTGGGGCCATAGAATCCGAGTTCAAGAACTTTTTGGACAGCCTCTTCGGGTTCAAGCCCATACACAAGTTGACCTAATTGAATTTGGGCTTGAGCTGCCTCGACATCAACTGTGGGAGCAGTGTCGATTAATATAAGTGCTTTAACCAATTTCGGGGCATCCAGGGCGATTTGCTGAGCAATAAACCCTCCTAGGCTATGACCTGCAATAACACACTTCTTAATTCTTAAATGCTTAAGGAGAACTATCAGGTCCTTCGCGAACTGGTCGACCTTTGTGACTTCTTTAAGTTCACTTGAACGTCCATGACCTCGAAGCTCTGGGAATATGTTTTGAAAATGTGGACGAATATAAGGGCGGACATATTGCCAATTTCGAATTGATCCACGCACCCCATGAATGAGAAGGAGTGGCTCACCTGTTCCTTCTACTTCATAGTAAAGTTTCGCGTTATTAATTTCTTCATAGGGCAACAGACTCACCGGCTATATTCTCATCGGGTATAATTTACTAATGTGTGTTATGCTTGTGTCCAATATTATAACAAAAGTCTCAACCACATCATTTCGCCCTTTTCGTAAACCTGATTGGTATTCTTCTTCCAATAATAACTAATAAAAAGAATGTATTCTATATTCTAGATTATGTCAATTCGTAGGAGTCGGCTGAGACCACACCCAGAGCTTTTAGGCGACACGCCAGAGAGCAAGAGAATTAGGGTTTTCTTAGAGCATTATTCCGTGTATGCCAAATCATCAACTGTAGCAAATGTGAAATCAGCCCTTAAACGGTTCAAAAAGACGGTGAAGAAAGCTCTGGATAAGTTGACTGAGAAGGACATTCTCAGGTATTTTAGAGTCGAACAGAAGCGGGGATTAAAACCTGCTTCCATTGAAGCTTTATGGTGGCGAATACAAACCTATCTCAAATTTTACGGGTTAGACTACTTGGCACGGATACGGTCTCCACCAGTGAAGGAGAAACGAGCTGATAGGGTAGCCAAAGCCATCGTTACAGAGGCAGAGCTAGAGGAGACACTTCAACAGTGTACGAATGAACGGGATAGAGCAATCTTCACTGTCTTATTTTATACGGGTTGTAGAGTTTCTGAGTTGGCTGCTTTGACATGGGAGAGTGTAGACTTTGAAAAGCGAGCCATCCTCATACAGCGAGAAAAGACAGGGAGTGAGAACTGGATTCCATTGGTTGAGCCAGCATTGGCAGCCCTCATTGACTTACGGAACGTTTCTCCACCCGACCAAGAACCTTTGTTCATATCAAAGCGACATGATACCTATGGAGACCCCTTGACAACTGATGGTGTTCGTAAACTAGTCAAAGCGATTGGCAGGAAGTCAGGTCTCAGAGAAGAGCAAAGTAAACCCCATTCATTCAGGCATTCGGCAGCAGTATATTATCGGCAAAGGGGCATGAAATTAACGGAAATACAGCGATTATTAGGGCATTCAACACTCTCCATGACCGCTGTGTATGACTATGTTTCTCAGAACGATTTAGACAACTCCATGCGGAGGGCGATGGGGGAAGAAATCGAAGAAGAATTTGAGCGAAAA
>JABXGY010000074.1 GCA_016550395.1 archaeon
ATTTCTGTAACTTTCCTTATACTGGCTTTATCGGGTGCGGGTTGACGCTTAATGTGACCGACAAGGCGCCAAAAGCGCTGTCGGGTTGCTTTATCCACTAGCTTAGGATTTGATTGAATCTCGGTGTGGATTTGGTTAAGCTCTTCAAGCAATTCCATAAGATGTGATTGGAATGTGGGTGTATATTTTTTCTGTGGAATCGGTCCTCCTAAAAATTTCATTTCCTCTAAAGCGCCCCGTTGTGGGCGCTTTGGAGTGGAGTGGGCAAGGGAGCGAGTGTATGTTGCTGGAACTACTGGTGTTGTAAGATTGATTGCGGTGGACACCCACATTCTTTTTTGATGCAACAGGATGAGCGGACGGTTCGATGAGTTGACGTATTTTTCGATTACAGCTACTTTTGATGGGAGATCGTCTCACCAGGGTTCAACTTTTATTGAATAGCGAAAGTGAACTGTACCGCTCCATGTTTGGTTATAGAAGGCACGATAAAAGTCGCAGCCATGAGTGTCATCTATAGTGAACATGGCTGAGCTGTTATCGCGATAAAATATGGAGAGCCTATGGGATGGAAGCATCGGGATATAGTCAAGACGTGCACCCTGTAACTGTTCGACGAACTGCGTTTGCGGTACAATACTGAAATTCATCATATACGTACCGTCAGGGTTCCAAAATGAAATGTTCTGGGTGGGGTCGTACCACAGAAAGTTGGCGTATTCCCAATATGGATCAATCAGCTCTTCGAGGAACACGTCGTGGGTAAAGACCCAAGTCACTTCCATTTCGACCGTCCCATGTTCGTGGTCAGGATAGCACACCGCGGTTCTCCTGCCAAACTCCAGGACAGTAACCAGGGTGAAGTTATCTCCTGGACGGCTCCACACTCGGCTATAGGGAAGACTGGTTGTAGTGATGTTGCGAATATCAATTGATCGAGTACCATTAAAAATCGCCCACATTCCACCCATCAAGGTTGACCCGTTGTAGAAGAAATAAAGAAAGCTGGGTTCCATTAGACTCGGCGCAATCTCAATAATGGGTGTTTCGACTTGGGTTTGGATTTGTATGAGGGGGGGTTTTGGGTAAAAGGTAAAAACGAGTAGGAAGACGATGATTACCGTCTGAGCCAGTGTGGCGATTTTCCATTTGTGCTCGTGTATTTTCTTCCTAACAGGGTGTTTCATAATTCAGTTATGGTTCTCGTTTTTTATAAGACATTAACTATTGTCAAATCAATTCTCGGTATAGTAAATACCATTACCCGAAGAATTCATTTTCTTCTGGAAAAAGAGGATGTAGGAAATTTAAGGTCGTAGCATTAAGAAGAGGTCTCTGAGCATAATGACCACGCCTTGTTTCATCATGTAGCGGTAACAGCTGCGTTTGACTTTATTGGATGAGAATAGACCGCCGATACGGCGCCTCCACGAACCAAAGAACTTTTTGTAACACCGGTAGAGTTCTTGTTGGACTTCACGGCGTGACAGATGTTCGGTGGGCATCACAGCGTGAACCATATCGTAGTGGAACCAATTGTCGTCCTCGATCCATCCTTCCCGTTTGGCGGTCTCGTATAATTCTGTTCCTGGATATGGCGTCAGAATCATAAAGATGGCAATGTCTGGATTTACATCATCTAACCATGTCCGGAAGGCTTCAATTGATTCATGGGTGTCGTTGCGATCGCCAATGATTGCGGTCGTTTGTGACATGATATTATTCTCTTTTAACAAATCCATGGCTTGTTTGGCCATTGACGGATTCAGACCTTTTCGGTATTGCTCTAATCGTGACGCATCATAGGTTTCTACACCGGCCATGGCCCAATGAAGCCCTGTTTGGTGCATTTTCGGGAGGAGGTTTTGGTGGTTAATAATATCATCCGCTCGAATTTGCATGAACCAGAGGAGGTCATCGGTAATACCACGGTTGAGTAATTCATTGCAGAATTGGTCCATCCACTTTCCTAAGCCTAGATTGTCATCGGTGAGCCAGAGGAATCGGCTCCCAAATTCACGGTAGACGTATTCGAATTCATCTGCTACACGTTTGGGGGATTTCCGTCGACAGCGTCCCCAGTAGTTCCATTGAGTGCAGAAGGAGCATTGATGGTTGCAGCCCCGAGAGGCTTCGATTAACGCATAAGGGTTCTTCTTTCCTGCCATCATGGTGAAATGATAGTGTTTCATGTGTTCTCGAACGAAATGATATCCGGGATAGGGCAACGAATCGAGGTCCTTGATAAAGGGTCGATCGGGTGTTTGGACAATTTTCCCCTTGTGACGATACGTCAGCCCTTTCACCTGTTTAAAGGGTTGACCAGATTCCAACGCTTTCACGAGATCTAAGAGGGTATGTTCACCTTCACCACGTACGACGAAATCAATTTCGGGATACGCTTCGAGGCTTTCCTGTGCAAGGACGGAGAAATGCAACCCTCCTACTACAGTAGTAATATCTGGATTCACTTTTTTCGCTAGTTGGACAGTTCGGGCAACAAGATAGGCATTCACCGTCGAAAGGGTGCCTGGACAAACCATGTCCGGCTTGAAGGTGTTAATCTGGTCTTCAAGCCCATCCCATTGAAGTTGTTCTGCTTGACAATCCACAACACTGATCTCCGCGTCTTCGAGGTGAGCTTCAAGATAGGCTGCTAAGCAGAGAAGGCCGAAGGGTGGTGGACGGTATTCCCCCATAATGAACCAGTAGTCTTTAGGAGGTTCGATGAAGAGTACTTTCATATTTGTCACTACGTCTCGTTTCAACCATCAGCAATTGTCTCGTTTGCACCTAAATAATATATTAATGGATAAAGAGATAAAGTTCTGGAGTATCCCTGCAGGGATACCTTGGGAGACTTTGCGGTACGAAGCGGGTGTATTGCTGGAAACACCGGTGTTGTACGATTTGCTTTGGTGGACGACCATTTTTGTTTTTTTAACTGGTTTTGCAGCTTTGGATTTAGTAAATATAGGGAATGAGGCGTTTGGTTCGTTTCTTGTAGTTTGAGTAGACTGCTCCGAAGGTTTCGGTGAGTAGTTTTTCTTCTAGGTTCATGCGGCTTCGAAATATCAGAAAGAGGCTGAGGGTGATCGTGAGGGGGAGGAGGATGCTGCCCATTGATATGGTGTAGCCAAAGAAGAGAAGGAGGAAGCCCAAGTATTGGGGGTGGCGGATATGGCTGTACATTCCGGTTGTGATGAGTTGGTGGTGTTCTTCGATGACGATTTTTGGACCGCCAAAATGGCCGAGTTGGATTCGGCTAACAAGCCCAATTATTCCACCGATGAACAGCACTACGAGTCCGATGATGACCATCCAAAGTATGTAAAGAGGGGGGAGAAAAACAGAGATGAGCCAGGTGGCTTCTAGGTAGGGTAGCCAGAGGAGCAGTGGCAAGGCTAAAAATGCGAGTACAAGGATAACTCGAGGATATTGATCTTGTCTGGTTGAAGTCGGTCGAATCACGATATCGATGCAGATGAAGTCATTGATACTGCAAAGGGGGAGTAAGGTGGAAAGAGTCCAAAAGACGGTGGGTGAAAAAATGACGAAAAGGCAGTTCATAAACCCAACTAGAAGGGGTAACCCGAGGAGTTTCTTAAGAACCCAATGCATATTCTTTCAAGTAGTCTGGGTCAGCAATTGATTAAAGATTTCTTCACAATGCCCCTAATCCCTCCCAGTTTGTTGGTGGGAGCCAAAAGTTCTCAACTTCAGCCCCAACTTTCGCAAAGCGAAAGTGGCGATCTCAGTTTGCGAGAGAAAATAACATCATGTTGTTACTCAGTGTATTCAGATTTTTTTCGACGTGACCTAGGTATCACAATCATTAGTAGGATAATGACGTCTACGATGGAAATTCCCCAAATGATGAGATCGAGCAGTGGATGGAGATTCAAACTCATCAAACCGGTAACTATCCAAGGAAGGATTAAGACTAATACCCCATAAACCCGTGATGATGATGGTCGCTTCAAGGAGAAGCGATGGATGGGTAGTGTGACTATTTCAGATTCCTTGGGTTTTGTAGGTTGTACTGTGACCACGGGTTCTGCAGTAATGGTGCTCAGAGGAGGAGGACGGAGCAGGAGCTGTGCTTTTTTGGACTTCCACTGTTTTGCTTGGATAGTTATTGTAACTTGTAGCTGTTTATCATAAACCAGCGGTGTGAATCGGCAGATGAAGGGCGGAACATTACATTTTGCGACTCGTTCCTCATCTAATTTTAGTTCATAATCCAATTGCTGTTTAGTGCATTCGATTTCTCCTACCTTTATAATGTCGCCTTCTTCAGTTTTGATGGTAACTTTGAGATCTTTAATGTTGAAAGGGCGGTATACTGCAAGCTCGCCCCCCCATTTTTTAATGATGACTAGCCATAAGCCTGCATTAAAAGTGAGGATAGCCTCTTTTCCACCGATGATTGGTTCTTTTAGTGTATTGGCTTGCGGCTCTTCTTCCTCATCGGCAATTAATTTACCATTTATGGCAATGTTCTCGATTACGGCATGTTTCTCCCTAATTTTGATTACTCGGTTGACAGCAACTGGGAGAAGAACAGATAACGGGATGAATATCATAAGTGGTAAAATTGGAGCCTGCACAGTGATGGTAATATTAGCGCTAAGCTCATTATCATAAGGATCATAGACGCTAATGGTTAAAGGGTAAATCCCTGGTGAGAGGAAGATGGTATTTGCGAGCAGGCCTGTACTGCTGATGGTAAAGTTGACCTCGTCGTCAATGACCCACCGGTCGATGCCAGACAGGTCCGTAGCTTCTAATTGGTATTCCAGCGACGTCGCATATACCAGTATCTGATCGG
>JABXGY010000453.1 GCA_016550395.1 archaeon
GTCAACTGCCGCAGCCACCATCTCATAACATCTGCCAGCATCAGAGAATCTTCTTTTATTCATGTACGCTTCAGCACGTGTGATCAGGTTGTCTGTTTCGTTTTTCATTTTAGTGCTGCCACTATTATTTTCAGTCCTTAGCGGTCAGAGTATTGAGATACGGGCCATGAGATAACGTGCCCAACAGGGCTTATACTGATCCGTATAAAACCCCTTCCTGTGAAAACTCAAGAATAAAGATTCGACCAAAAAACCGTGTTGTCATCCAAGCCGTGGTTATGTCCTTCGCACCCAATTATCTACGGAAGTGCTGTCAAAGCTTTGTGTGATACGCTGAGGGTTTCTGGATAAATTATCAACTCTTTTCCACGCCGATGGTTGTTAGCGCTATAAGTCAGCGAAAAAGGAAGGTGTGGCATGCCTGAATAAAGGTCTCTAACCTGTGGGACATCATCATATGTCATAAGCCACAAAAATCGTTTTTTAATCTTTAAGTAGGACGCCAAATCCGCATGTTCATTGTGAGATAGGCGATTCATATATAACTCATCGCCTTTTGAGTAATAGGGAGGATCAATGTACACGAATGTGGTCGGTGCAGATCTTCGTCTATGGTTTATCTTTTTGAGCAAGGCCAAACCATCCATGTCTGAAATCTCAATACGATCCGCATAAGCAACTAGTCTGCTCAGTCGATTTTCAATCGCTAATCGATTGAACCTTGCGTCAATTTTGTATGGCCCAGACTGGTCATATCCGCCGATCGGCCCACCATTGTGCAGTATTCCAGAGCGCGTAGTTCTATTCAGGAAGAATGTTGCAAAACCGAGATCGAAGACAGCACGTAAGTCTCGCCGTTCATATATTGCTCTTTGTCTACACCATTCTTCTACGGTTACAGGAACACTGTTTAACTTCGATAAAAATCTATCGGAATGTCGGATCGCCGCTTGCCAAAAACACCGTATTCTCGGATCTGCATCATTGATCGTAACCAACTCGACATATTCCTCGAAAAGCAGACGAAGTGCTGCACCGGCTCCACCTGCGTAGGGCTCAATGTAATGTGACCCGGTTAATCCATTCTCTTTAATAACTTCTATAATAAACTGACTAAGTTTTGCCTTGCCACCAGGGTAACGCAGTGGGCTGTAAGATTCTGACATTTTTGCTCTTCCTGCGAAGCTTCGTTTATTGAAGTATTATTTCTAGCATTGGCTCAGCCCTCTGCCAAAGGGCCCTTAGGTCACCTTCCGTTGGTGTCACATACGGATTGTGTGTAAATGCATTGAAGCTATCGACCGTAATAAAGTACCCTGTGTCTTTTGATGCCAAAGAACGTACTGACTTGTAGCCTTCCGCAGTCATTCCTCGGAGGATTCTTTTTTCAACTGAATAACTGATCAGATCTCGTAGTGGTGGAGTCCAATCTGGATTGTTTCGTCTTCTTCTTTTATCATGATCGAAGTGATCGCACACAGCGTTATCATGACCTTCTGATTTAATGTATAACCATAGCGCAATGTCTATCAACACACGTAGCATTACTCCGGAAGAGTTTCGCTGCTGGATTAGCTCCATTCTCTTTAGTTCTGTGAATATTGCTCTTACACGGTCATGTCGGGACAAACACGAAAACCCGATTGGTACTATACTCTTCGATTGGCGAGGTGGACGCTTAAGTTTCTTGGGCTCTTCTTGGCCTTCATCCGTCACCTCAGCAATTTTACCCAACAATTTGTCTGGAATAAAGGAGCCCCTCATCTTTGTCTTTGGTATCAGCTGTTCAGTATCCTTAACGTATTCTTTGAAACCAGTATCATCGTTTATTTTTCTAGTGAGTGCTTTGACCATTGCCACGTCTGTTGCAACACGCTGCAGGACAGCTCGGAAACGATCCGGATGTACTTTCCCGCGGAATCCATGCTTGTCGTCAAGTTCTACACCGAGGAACTGACGTCCTATCTTGTTTTCAAGGAAACGCTCAAGTGTCGTTAAGGGAAACTTCATGTCTGCTATCTTTCGTTTTACTTCCTGCGGGTAATCGAGCTGCAATGCTAGGTTATACAGCGATTCAGCTCGAAGATATCCGTTCACGTGACCAAGGGTGGCTCCAATCTGCTCTGCTACCTCCGCTGGCGTCTGTCCTTCGTCAACTAGCTCACGATAAAAACGAGCCTGTTGTACTGATGACCACCGCTTTTTTGCATCTCCGGTATGTAGGGCCGCTATGATTGGTGCAGCTACAAGTCTATCTGTAACAACTGCTACTTCAACTACTGCCAACTCTGATAGATTCGCCTTGGCCGACAAGCCTCTGAAGTATTTAACTTGAGCATCGGTCTCGGCCAACTCTGGATTGAAAAGCAGCCTAATCGCCGCCAATCGTCGATTCCCCTCTAAGACTATAAATCGCCGGCCAAAAGGAACAACCACGAGTCTCTCATTTGGGAAAAGGCCCAGCTTCGTTATTGACACGGCGAGACCACGTATATCTTCATGTTCGACTAGTGCATGCAGCAGGGCACGTTGGTCATTTGAACGACGGTGTGGCGGGATTCGAGAGTTACGCGAATCCAGTAGAAGACTACCGTTTTTTACTGTCCTTGATTTCACCCTTTGGATCATCCTCCTCCTCCAAGTTGCTATTTTAGTGAGAGGTCATATTACACATAATTATATACTATCCATAACAGGGCTTATACTGATCCGTACAAATCCCCTTCCTGTTTAGATGTCAAAAAAATAGACCTGACCCCATGCTTCTCTCCCACATACAACTGTGATCTCATTCTACTATTAAACCAAAAACAGTAGAAATTACTCCTAAAACTATTAGGGCCAAACCGAATCTGTGTAACCATTTTTTTTGTACCATCGGGACAACGCCAGGGCGTCCGTTTTTACCAGGAATTGTTCTTGATTTAAGCTGTAAGATGGGGCCAACAATTATACATACCATCCCAAAAACTATAAGGAATTTTCCCCAAATTGAATTTATTAGGGTAAAGTCCCATTTAAGCCACTAAGATTTATGGTAATTTTGCTGTTTTAATAAAGTCATAATGTTATTTGTTTGATTTTTAATCGAAAGAGA
>JABXGY010000075.1 GCA_016550395.1 archaeon
CTCCCAGTCGTTGGATTATTCGTTTTTAACTTGGAACGGGAAGTAGCTTAGCGTGATTGAGATCTTTTTCGTCGAATATTAATGCCCGATCCACAACATGTTCTAGGAGCCATTGTTTTAGTTTTCGTCGTTTACTGGCGGTTTGGCAATAAAAGTGATTGATTCGACCAGAATGACCGGGGGGAACTTTTAGGGTATCTTTGACTTCGTCGAGTTGGTCTTGATATAAGACAATTGTCTGGTCTTCTTGAAGTGAATTTTGTCCATGATCGGCACATAATATTATTGTTGAGTGTTTAGCTTGGGATGGTGGAAGACCTTCTAAGAAGGCACACAATTGTCGATAGCATGCATTGCATCCAGCTTTGAATTCTGAAGATTTGGGTCCGTATTTATGTGCCAGTGTATCAATTTGGGGGAGATAGAGTGTCACAAAGAGCTGTTGACTCGGGAAGTGGTCAAAGACTCGGCGCACCATTCCAAAGGCGTCAATGAAACCATCGAAGGAGACAACATTCTCTCTTTGGACATAAAATCGCCCAAGGCCAGTTCCTGGAATCTCCCGAGGTAGAACTTCCGCGACTACAAGCGAAGGATGTGTCCGTTGAAGGATTGTTGGGATTCCTTCAGTCCAGAGTAGTTTTCGTACATCGATACCAGCGTGAGGAATTGCATCTCTGTATCGGAGTTTGTACCCCGACATCTTTAGGGTGTCTATTAGTGACCCATATTCTGGGAAATAGACGACATGCCCAAAGATTCCATGAGAGGTGGGAGGAACCCCAAAGGTAATACTGGGAATGGCAGCTGATGTGATCGTTGGAAAAGTACTGCTCAAAGTTATAAAATCTAAGTCACTCAAGAATGACTCGATTCTGGTACCGAGTATATTTTGTGTACCTAAGCTATCCACAATGCAGACAAGGACCCTTTTTGCATCGAGCGCCTTGTTCTGTTTGAGATGCTTTACCACATTGGAATGGTCGAAGAGATCATCTCGGGCAATTTTGACACCCATGCAACGCAGGGCAGTTGGTAAAACACGATAGATATTTTGTTGGTAATCAGGCACAAAGAGATCATCAGTTCCAGAAAGTGGTGTAAGGTCGAACGACATCGTAGCTTCACCTTTTAGGTTAAATTGTGTGTTAGCAATACTTGTAAATGATTTAAGTGTGCGGAATAAAGGTCGAATACTTGAAATATTGAAAAATTTGAATTCTTCCCTTGAAGTGCCTTAGGACGAAAGACTCTTTATTAGTTCTAGTACAAGTGTCTAGGAAAGGAGTTAACGGTACAGGGGAATATTGACCGTGATAAAAGGATTCGCTGTCTTCCGCATGGACCCCAAAATCGGACCCCAGCATGTCTACCGCAGTGACAGCATTCGCGAAATTAGCCACCAAGAAGTCCTAGCGATTTTCGCGACACATAACTTGTTTCGTGAAGGATTTCGGGGTGTCCATGTAAGTAATAGAACCTGGGCTACCTATGTGTTTCCTCCCTTTATTGTTGCCCTCCTCTTAGGCCCAGATGAACCTATTGGCCCGTTACGAGAACCCATGAAACGGATTATGCACACAAGCGAGTTAGCTGATATACCCAAAGTGGAAGAATGGAAGAATCTGTACCACGAACTTCTCACCGAAATCCGAAGTTCCCCCGTTGCGGACCTACTCACGTCTGAAAGAACCACAGAGTTTCTCAAAGAAATGATGAATTTAGGAATCCAGTTTTTCGATCCCCACTTCAACTTCGAAATTGGCACTACTTATCCTGCTGCGGACCATCTCACAGGACTCAATAGCTATGATACCCGACTCTTCCTAGAGAAACTAACCTTAGCAGGGATTTTCACCAGCGAACCTGTCATCGGTGTTACTCACTGCCCAATTTGTCTAGGATTCAAAGTTGTTAGTCGTCTTGCATGTCCCAAGTGCAGTGTTACAGCTCTCGATGTGGTTCGATTTCCTGCCTCACAGGAAGCGCAAAATCCAGAAGCAAGCACTTCAAAAAAACCCATGGAACTTTTCTATTCCTGTCTTACCTGCCAACACACTACGAGTGAACCCGTCGTTACGCTTCTTTGCACAGAATGTGGTTCCCAATTCCAACCTGATGAGGCAGCCTACAGGAACATGGATCGACTCGTCTTAAATCGACCTATCGCAGAGTCCCTCATCAAAAAAGTCGAAGAGTCTGAAGCTGAAAAAGTGAATGCAAATTGAGCTTACTAGATTTTATCCCAAGGTTTTCCGGGTTTTTCAAAGGATTCCAAGATGGTTTTTGCTAGAGTTTCAAAGACATCGCTTACATGTATGTCATCCTTTGCACTACTTTCCATAAAATCCATTTTCATTTGTTTCGCGATTTCTTCCCCTTCATCCTTAGAAACTACTCGTTGATCCTGCAAATCTGTCTTGCACGCAACCAAGAAGAGGGGAATCCCTTCACACCGCTGATAAACCTGTTGTATCCAATGGTCAATTCGGTTAAAAGAGCGCTGATCTGTGATATCATAGGCTATCACTGCCCCTGCTGCACCCTCGAAATATAATCCGCGGATGAAATCAAACCGTTCTTGACCACCTGTGTCGTAAATTACTAATTTGACGCGGTTGCCTTTAATTTCGACTTGTTTAGTGAAAAAGTCGACGCCTAGCGTAAAGAGGTAGCTTTCATCGAATTGTCCAGTGGTGTAACGACGAGCGAGGGAGGTTTTACCCACGCCTGCGTCGCCGACTACTATGACTTTGTATACGACTTCTGCGAGTTCTTCCATTCAGGTTTCACCCTCTGGGTTCCTAATTTACCACTTGCAGACATGCCTTTAAGTGCTTCGCGTAGAATTCTAGGTGTAGGGTGAAGTTTGGGGTTACTGTAAAAATCTCATGGCTTGACAATCCTTTTTTGGGGTGACTGTGCAGTAGTTGAGATTACTAAGAATGAACCTAAAAAGGCGTTAGTTATGCCCGAAACGATGAATCAATTTAATTTGCCCGTTGATGAGTTACCGCGACGTTGGTACAATCTTGCTGCGGATTTACCAGAGCCCTTACCGCCTCCAATGGATCCGAAAGAGGGCCCATCGCGATTGGAAATGTTGCCCAAATTTTTGTTGAAAACGGTATTAGGTCAAGAAAATTCCACCGCGCGTTGGATTGATATCCCTGAGGGAATCCATGAGTTGTACATTCAAGCGGGTCGACCGCGTCCATTGATGCGGGCGTTACGTTTGGAAAAAGCTTTGAAGTTACCTAAGAATATTCGATTATATTATAAACGCGAAGACCTCTCCCCAACGGGCTCTCATAAAGTCAATACTGCCCTGGCACAGACATATTATGCTGCAAAAGAGGGATACGAGGAGGTCACTACAGAGACGGGAGCAGGACAATGGGGATCTGCCCTTTCTTATGCAGCTTCGTTGAATGACTTGAAATGTCGTGTATTTTGGGTTCGAGCGGCCTATCGGTGGAAACCAGGTCGGAGAACTCTAATGAACCTCTTTGGGGCGAATGTATTTGCTTCTCCTAGCAAAGAAACGAAATTTGGACGCGAACTCTTAAAACAGAACCCCCAACATGTGGGCAGCCTCGGAATTGCAATTAGTGAAGGGATTGAAGATGCCTTGAATCGTGATGGGAGTATTTACTGCTTGGGCAGTGTACTTAACCATGTGTTGTTGCATCAGACAATTATTGGTTTAGAAACGATTGAGCAATTCAATGTCGCAGAAGACAATCCGACTCTTTTGATTGGCTGTTTTGGCGGAGGAAGTAACTTTGGTGGATTTAGTTTACCCTTCATTGGCGAAGTTCTTCAGGGCAAACGAAAGTGTGACTTTCTTGCCGCTCAAAGCGAAGCATCCCCGAATCTTGTCAAGGGAGAATACATGTATGATCACGGCGATCATGCAGGACTCACTCCACTTTTGAAGATGTACTCTTTAGGACATGACGTTGAGATGCCCGAGATCTGGGCAGAGGGCATCCGCTATTCAGCTGCTGCACCCATCATGAGTGCCGTACGAAAATTAGGTATGTTAGATGCAGTTGCTTACCCTGTGGATGAAGTTCATGTCTACACACAGGCTCGGCGGTTTATTCAAACGGAAGGCTTCATTCCCGCCCCCGAATCCTCCTATGGCGTAGCTGCAGCCATTGATAAGGCTCTAGAATATAAACAAAAAGGCAAGGAGGCTGTTATTGCCTTCAATGTGTCCGGTCATGGATTTCTCGATATGCAAGCCTTTGCCAAACCACTAAAACTTGAATAGAAAAAATTACGAGACTGCTACCAAAGGATGAACCAAACATTTGCGTAGTTGACGAAATGCCTGAAGCTTTTCCTTCTGATTCAGCTTAGCGCGGTCAACTATGTCTTCAAGGAACCTGATAGCCTCATCATAGGCGAAGCGATTGACAGGATAGGGAACACCATCTTTTCCACCAAAGGCAAATGTCATTCGTACTGGATCTTCCCAACTAGGTGGTTTTCCATAGACCATCTCACTCAATAATGCAAGACCCCGAAGCGTGTTAGCCCCGACTCCGTGAATGCCAAGGAGTTCTTCAAAATTTGTTGGTTGAATGTCATAGATCCGTTTGACTGCGCTCCAATCCATTTGCTTAGGTAAGACTCGATGATAAGCAATCAAGCTTTGTGAACTTGGACCAACATCTGAAGAGTCTGACCAATTGAGAAGGGTGGCCTCATGATAGGATGGGGGAGGTTTGAGTTGAAAGAATTGACGTCTAACCATTTCAGGTCGCTCTTCATTTGCAATTTCTGTACAAGTTTCACGACATTCACGGCTTTCATGAGCAGTAAGATCTAAGACATGTTTTTGCGCTTTCCCAGAGATTAATCCAGAGTGAGGCTCTTCAACAAAGGATTTCAGGTCTTCAGAAAGCCAGTGATAACGACGTGAGGTTTTCGTGTTAGGATCCATTCCCTGCTGTACAACGGTCCAAATCCCATTCTCTGGTTCAAGAAAGAACATGTGATGATACAAGTTATAACCGTCTTGGAGAGCTGCTGAGTCCACTTTGGCAGTCATGCGACTAGCGTGAATCCAATCTTGGCATTGTTTTTCGCTAACATCTAATTTGTTGGAAAGAGTTGCAAGTTTGGCTGGGACTTGACGGCTTCGAGCGCCTTTTCCCCCGAACGCCAGAAGCCCATGTTGATCTGGCTGAAGGATTGATTTGAGAACTCCACAGAGGACAGTCGTTGTCCCTGATGAGTCCCAATCAAAACCCAAGACATTGCTCAACGCTTGAAACCAGAGTGGGTCACCAAGTCGCCTTAGGCATTCACGAGGACCGTGTTCATCAACCATGACTTGAAAGAGGGCATCGGCCATAGCTTTCATTCGCCTTAATAACCAGCCAGGTGCCCGTCCAGGGTGTAAGTAAAGATCTGCTACCCCCGATCGCTTCATGTTCTATCCGCCAAACTCAATTGACTTATTTGAACCTGATAAAGCTGAGGGACCCCATGCACGAAGTGAAAAGCAGACAAGGAACAATGGATTCTTGGGCGTTTCTAACTCGGTGGCCAACGTTGAAGGGCCTCAGCTAGTGGTGTGTGCGATTTAGCGTATTCTTCGAGGGATTGTCCCTGGAGAGTAGCATCCACTGCTTGACGCATTGCTTGAGCCCCAACTTTAGTACCTCTCGGATGTCCATGGATTCCACCCCCAGCTTGGATAACAAAATCAGTCCCAAAAATATCCATGAGGGCAGGCACCAAACGTGGGTGTAAGCCACCAGAGGCCACAGGAAGCGTCGGTTTCAGCCCATAAAGTGGCTGTGTACACTTGTTGATATTGGACTCAACTTCCTCACGTTCCTCTGACATCTTACCCACGGCAGTACCCACGTGAAGCTGGTCGATTCCAAGCAACCGTGATGCCAAAGCAATCACGGGCATGGCGATGCCATGTATGTGAAGTTTGGTAAATGCAGCATGCATGGCCCGATGTCCATGTAAAATGAGTTTAAACCCTTTTTTGCGTAGTGTAGTCACAGCAGAGAAACCACAAGTAAGGATATCAATCATGGCAACTCGTCCACCATGATCTTCTATAAATTGGGCCCGTCGTAGCATCTCTTCAGTTTCGGCGGTGACATTTATTAGATAGGCTTTACGATCTCCGGTTTCTTCTTCTGCACGATCACGTTTGTCAAGTGTGTTGATAACTCGGTCTTCAAAAGGATTGAAGGTTTGGCTGGCAAGGTTCTCATCATCTTTTACGATATCACATCCACCTACCCAGGCATCATAAGCAACTGCTGCATGATCTTTGGTTCGTAATCCGAGTTTGGGTTTGATAATGGTACCCACAAGAGGACGTTTTGGAACCTGTATTATGTGTCGAATGCCCGGGATGCCAAAGGCAGGACCTGGGAAACTTTGTGCTAATTTCTTTGGAAATTGAATGTCCAGGAGTCGTAAATATTTCAGGTCACCCAAACCAAATACGTTGCCTGCTACTGAGCTCATGATGTTTGGAAGGTTGTCAGGTTCAAATAGATCGATTGGATACGCAATTTGCGCGATATGGTCTTTGAGTTCAAACACTTTAGCTGCCAATTCTTTCATATAGGGTTTCTCGGTGGTGAGCTCCGTCCAAGTACCGATAGAACTTTCCGCGGCAACTCCTCCTGCAGCCCACTGCATGCTTTGGTGTGGGTCACGGGTTTCGATACGAAATGTACAAATCATATCCGTCGGAGTCGGTTTGTACTTTGGATTATAGAAATCTTCATACTTCATTACAATCCCTCCATTCTACTATTCGGCATCTACAAAGGATACCTTTCAGACCCCTAAATTTGTTCTCCACCTCCTAAGACGAAATAGACGAATTTATTACAGAAGCCTAAACCTGAAATAATATCCCCTATAGTGACGCTTATAACACTGATACAAGGAATCCAAGAAAGGTTAAATCAATGCGTCTCCCAGCCATCGGTAAGAACATCAAGCTTTCAACATTTTGTGATGCAGTAGAACAATTTTTTACTAAACAAAAATATCAAAGCTCACGCCACCCCACCAAAGAGGGATTTTACGTAGTTGGTCGCCCAATCAAACCAAGGGACAAACGTGTTCCAGTAGTTGTTGCTGTGGAGGGTCACCCAAATGAGTTCACGATCGAAATACAGCCAATTAAGCCGAATTCAGTTGGTGCAGGCACGCGATTGGGCGCTTTATTTATTGGAACCTTCGCAGGATTAGAAATCAAGCGAGCCGCAGATAGACAGGATCAATTCCTTAAGTTTGAAAAGCTATTTTGGGCTTTTGTAAGAAAAACCGTTGCAGAACTTGCTAAACCCTGAGGATAAAATTATGTACCCTCAAATTATTCGCTGGATTCGTTGAATACTTCACTATTCTTTATTGTTTCAATCAACTTATAAAACAGAATAGATGTTACCAGAGACGCTTTCGTAAATGTTAAGAACAGCATGATATCCTTCCCTCAACAGTGAATACCGGTGAAGAAACAAAAAGCGATTTCAGTGATTGTATGGGCCTTAATTGGCCTGGGAGTAATTCTTGTAATTAATGTCGTTATTTTTCTTATATTTGGTATAATGGATATTATTCGATTGTTAATTGCTATGAGTGGCATAACCTTCTTCGAAGCTGGTTTATTCTTTGTCGTTGGCGGCATTGCTTTAATGATTGGGGGATTCCCTTCAATCAGTCGAGCTATTTACGATGAGTATAACCCAGAAAAAGCAAAAGCCACACGAGAACTCAGTTATGCCCCTCTGCTCCTTGCTGGATTCTTATTATTAGTCTCTATTATCAGCTCTCTCGCAGTTTTTTGAAACTAACTTCCCTTAGTTCTGACTATCAAACGGCAAGTCCACTCAGGGGAGATTAAAAAAAGAAAAGGGGGTAGGCTGAACGCCAAAGAGCGTAGCCTACTTACTTCTTTCGCCACAGGTAGATTGCGATGACGGCGATGACAATAGCTGCGACAGCCACGCCAATAGCCGCGTACAAGGCAATCGGTGGTACAGGAAGTACTGTGGGAACGACATAACCTGCCAGTTCAAGCAGTCGCGTCGCTTCCGCAACGTTGTAACGATAGGGCGTAATGGCGGAGTTAAAGGCAGCTAGACTCGGTGGCATGTATTCATTACCAGGCACACCAAAGCCGTCAAGGACCTGAGCAACAATAGCCTCTCGTGGAATCAAGTAGTTGAGAGCTTGGCGGACATACTGTGCATACTTACCCGCATTGGCTGTATCAGCTGAACCAGCGGGTGTACCAATACCGGTACCCCAGATGGGGTGAAGCAGGTTCAGACCAAAGGATTGGAAGCCAATCTCAGCGTCATAGAGCATTGAACCCCAAGCAGGGTCGACCGTCGCTCGGAGTGGGGCGATAGCAAAGTTCGTATCAACAAGGTCAATTTCGTCGATTTGCAAAGCGTTAATGGCAGTAGAACCACCGACAATGGTCTTGTAGACCCATTGGTTCGGCATCGGAGTACCACTACTGTGCCAACCATTGACACCCTTATAGTAGGCAACCTTGGTGCCGTTGGCTAATCCAACATCACCGGTTGAACCCCGAAGGTCGGCAATAAAGGTTCGTGAACCTGCATCCCAACCAGACGCTGCTGTATTGCACACGTAGGGGCCAAGACCGTAGGGACCATACACGGGGTATGGATCACCGTTAACATCGGTTGCAGTCCAGAGCGTACCAGCGTTGGAGCCGTGGGCTCGCCAATTAGCGAATGGCACTTGGCTCATTTCTTGGTAGGACACGATTGCAACCATGTTGAGCAATTGGGGTGTCCACGCATAGAGCGGAAGACTCTCATTGAAAGCAACTCGGACGGTAAACTCGTCAAGCTCGATGAAGCTTTCATTGGTCAAGCCAACAGTGTAGTAGTCGCCGTATCGGGCGGAGGTCACTGCCGGTGTTACAATAGCCTTCCAGGTCAAGATAACATCGCTAGCATTGAATTGGATACCCGTTGGCCAGTAAACATCTTCACGAAGCGACAGAGTCCAGTTATAGCCGTTATTGTCGACTACCCAGTCACTTGCCGCTAATTGCGGGGTGTAGGTGAAAGTACCCATGTCATCGTTGTTCTCGTAGAAGAAGAGGCTGTCTTGGGTGACACCATAAGCAATGCCGTCGTAGTAGGCTGTGGACATCATACTTGAATAGTCTTTAGGATCAGCATTCACACCAATTTTAATGACGTCAGAACCTGTAATCCGCATCATGGGATCGCTGCCAGTCGGAAAGATTTGAGAGATATCCGAGAAGCCGATCATGTTGGGATCATAAGCCCAAGTTTCGTTTTCATAAAGAAGGACCTGCAATGCACTGACATTATGAGTGTATGCTTGTAGTTGCTTCTGATATGAAATACGTGTTGGTGGATCAAGTTCGCTCCGAATAAGAGCAAGGAGCCTTTCTATTTCAGGATCGTTGTGGAGACACCAGTTGAAGATGGGGATAGAGTCATTGTCGTACAGGGAGGTTGGATCAATCCAGGAGCTACCCCAGTTCCATCCAATGAAGATAGAGTCCCAACCACCTAAAACGTAGGTTTGTCCTATATTTTCAGGGAGTGGAAAGAGGACACGGTCAAGCCAGCCACCCCAAGTACCAATGGCAACCCGTGAGTCAATTCCGATTCGCCTAAACGAGTCAGAAATGATTTGTGCCCATGCTAGACGGGCCGGGTTATTATCGCCAACACCGATATAAATCGGAAACAGCGTTTCCTGAGCAGACACTGGAGCTAAAGTGAGAAGCGGTGCAGCGGCAAAAAGCGAGATCGCTAGAATAGCTGAAATTTGCAAAAATTTCTTATTCATTTTCATTCACAAGTTAATTTTTCCGCGTGTTCGAATTACACGGATAGCCCACGTAACACGCTTGCCTTTTTATAGGTTGTCATGTGGGCACTAAATTCATTTATATAGGGTGTTCAAATATGTAGACTTTAATCCCCCAGGGTGTAAATTGGATAGGTTGCCTCAACCCAAATGATAAAAAACCGAACAACGAATTGAGTTCAACCAATTTAAAGAAGGGTTCGTCAAATGATTGAGATTACACGATTAGCCAAGTTCCTGGTACGACGCCTGCTGTTTAGTATTCCCGTCTTTTTTGGTGTCACAATCATTACTTGGGCATTAATGTATGCCGCTGGTGACCCAGTACGGTTAATGCTGGCAGGTACACCTTACATTACTCAGGACGTTGTCGATAATTTACGTCATTATTATCGCTTGGATCGACCGGTCTGGGAGCAATACTTCTATTGGCTTCTTAACATATTTCAAGGAAATCTGGGAACTTCATTCTATTTTCACGCACCGGTAGCAACGCTCCTGATTCCTTGGACGATTGAGACCCTGAAACTACAGCTTAGTGCACTTGCGCTTGCCGTTATTCTGGCAATTTTTGTTGGCGTGTACTCTGCACGACACCCCTACTCCATCGCTGACATGGGTGTGACGACAATGGCCTTATTGGGTGTCTCGATGCCCATTTTTGTGTTAGGAATTTTTGGGCTGCTTATCTTTTCACAGTCCCTTCACACATTGACTAATGGATTATTATATTTCCCTGCTAGTGGAGCTCATGCCTGGAATTATCGAACCTTTCCATTTCCATTGTTTTTAGCAGATGCTGCCTGGCATATGATTTTACCAATGCTTGTTTTAACATTCACCTTTATGGCTTTATACGTGCGCCTTGTGAGATCGGGAATGCGTGAAACACTGCAACAAGATTACGTTTTAGCAGCACGGGCAAGTGGCTTAAGCAATATTAAAGTCGTGTACAAACATGCCCTAAGGAATGCACTGATCCCTCTCGTCACCTATATTGGACTGGCAATCGCCACAGCTTTTGCGGGTGCGCCTATCACTGAAACGGTGTTCACGTGGCCTGGACTTGGATACTATTATGTCCAAGCGTTGAATAACCTTGATTTTCCCGTTATTATGGCAGTAATATCGATTCTCACTGTTCTCATATTGGCTGCGAATATCATTGTCGATATGACTTACGGGATCGTGGATCCTAGAATAACCGTGGGGTGAAATCATTATGGTAGAAACCGACCGTGTTAGCGATTTAGAACGAAGAGAACTACTTGAAGAAGAAGTTGAAACACGAGGTGCCAGTCAGTGGCAACTAGTCTGGCGCCGATTCAAGAAAAACAAAACTGCTCTTTTTGGTGCAGGGATTCTTCTAGTCATTGTATTCATGGGTGTGAGTGCACCCTTCCTCACCTTCATGGGAGTACTACCAGATCCTAATAGTACCATATTTCTGATTGACCCACCAGAACTTGGTGGCGGATCCAGAGCACTACCCTCCATATTCCATCCATTAGGCACAGATAAATTGGGACGTGACGTACTCAGTCGTATCTTCTGGGGAGCCCAAACAGCTCTCATAGTAGGCATAGTGGCTATGCTCATATCTACAATCATAGCCCTTGCAGTGGGTGGATTATCAGGTTATTTTGGCGGAAGAGTGGATGCTAGTCTAATGATGGTGACAGATGTCTTCCTTGTAATGCCAGTCTTCTTAATCATGCTCCTTATGATTAAAATTCTAACCATCTTTGTCGTTGCAGGTTTTGGACTCTGGATTGTCATTACTGTATTAGGAATATTTGGCTGGCCCCAAATGGCTCGAATGATACGGGCAGAATTCTTCAAACTCAAAAATTTAGACTATGTTGAGGCAGCTCGGGAACTTGGTGCTAGCAATCAGCGAATCATGTTTCGGCACATTCTCCCCAACGCACTAGGCCCCATTATTGTCGTATTTACTTTAGGTATTGCTTATAACATCCTTGCTGAAGCCGGTTTAAGTTTCCTCGGTTTTGGTGACGCATCAATACCTTCCTGGGGTTGGATGATTAACATGGCTTTGGAGATTGTGTCAGTACAACCTTGGCTCGTACTGTATCCAGCCTTCATGATCTTTTTCACTGTACTCGCTTTCAACCTAATGGGTGATGGACTCGCCGACGCTTTAGATCCACGACTATGGAGATAGGAGAATAGGATAGAATGACAAACATAATGGAAATTGAAAACCTAAAGACGTATTTCTATACTGAGGCAGGAATCGTAAAAGCTCTTGATGGCGTCACCTTTAACATTGAAGAAGACGTAACTCATGGGCTTGTAGGGGAATCAGGATCTGGTAAAACAGTCACAGCCCTTTCGGTTCTTGGCATCGTCCCGAGTCCCGGAAAAATCGTTGATGGTCGTGTTATGTTCCATGGTGAGAATCTTGTGGAAAAAAGCGATAAGGAAATGCAAAAATTACGGGGAAATAAATTATCAATCTCCTTTCAGGACCCCAGTACTTCACTAAATCCGGTGTTCACCATAGGTAGTCAAATACAAGAGGTTATTATGCGCCATCAAGATGTAACCAAAGAAGAAGCGAAAAAAGCGGTTATAGAAATCCTGGAAACAGTAAGAATTTCCGAACCTGAACAGCGATATTACGAGTATCCCCACCAATTCAGTACAGGAATGCGCCAGCGAATTGCCATTGCACGCGCCCTTTCTGCCCGCCCAGAAATTCTCTTTGCTGACGAACCCACAACTGCATTAGACGTGACAATTGAAGCCCAGGTCTTAAACCTCATGCAAGAACTCCAGAAGAATTTTGGAATGGATTTAGTGATGATTACCCATGATATGGGTGTTATTGCAGAGATGTGCAAACGCGTCACAGTCCTATATGCGGGGCGCGTCTGTGAAACAGGAGA
>JABXGY010000454.1 GCA_016550395.1 archaeon
CTTCCTCATAGTGTGGATTATATATGCGATTTTTTTTCTTCAGGTTTGGGAAAATCGTATCTTGTGTAGCCATTGTCCCTATTACGGCTCGGAGGGTCGAACATTGCGATGTCATGCTAATTATGGGTTATTCAAACTATGGAAATATAATCCAGCTCCTATGAGCCACTCAGAACAAGCCCAAATGGTGATTGGGGTGGCGATTATGATAGGATTTCCCTTTCCCCTCTTATTTTTAAGTCAACAATGGGTTTTCCTAATTTTTGCCTTGTTTGGAGCCATTGTCCTCGGAGCAATTCTTTTTGGCTGGTTATGTGTACAGTGTGTTAATTTTTCATGTCCATTTAACCGAGTACCTAAGGATGAAGTCGATGCCTTCTTGAAGGAGCATCCGGAGATGCAGAAAGCTTGGGAAGAAAAAGGCTACCAAATCGATTGATAAGGTTTCAGTCCTTACGGAACTTCATTGCAAGGGATGCAACACGTTCACCGACCAGTTGACTATTGCGAATAGCAATTTCATCTTTTGGGGTTCCTCGCCACGTAAATCCTTCACTTTGGAGACTCGTCATCCCTGCCCATGCCTCTGTTACGGGGTTACCAATACCTCCTGTTACAATCATTCCTTGTGCTAAGGCGTAATTAATGATAGTTCCCGCGGTGGGTTCCTGACCACCATGTCGGAGACCAGCTGCCACAATTATGCCCACAATTTTATCCCGAAGTCGATGGTCTAACATTTTTCGGGTTCGTGAACGATCAATGAGATTTTTCAGTATTCCAGGTACGGTAGCAAAATAGGAAGGACTAGCGAAGATGATAGCATCCGATTCTTCCATTTTATCTAAAATTTTTGGTATGTCATCTCTAGCATCTTCAGGGCAGGGTTTTTGGCGAACACAATTATCGCAACCCGTGCATGGAAGGAGTTCATAATCAGCTAATCGGAGTAGTTCGGTGTCAACACCCGCGATAGCTTTGGCAGCATCTAGAGCTTTGCTCAGTAGAAACTCAGAGCTTGATTTTTCCTTTTTAGGAGAACCAGAAATCCCCAACACTTTGATGACCATAATATCGCCCTCAGCGATTAGATACTAACTGTTAGGGAGTTCCCCAAATAGGTTTCCGGTTCCACACCGAATCTAAAAAGATCAGAGGTAGACAGCTCTAGGTTTTCTTTCGAAGAATTTGTTCAATTCGTCGCAAATCAGCGGGAGTGTTCACGTTGGTAAATGTTTGAAGTTTTTTGTCAAACCGTTGTAAAGCATTAGTGGAAAGGTATATGACACGTCCAACATCACCAATCAGGCACTGCATTCGAGGATGATCATTTCTTAGACATTCAGATGCTACTTCTATTGCTGTATAAGTCTCGAAGACAGAGTGCAAAGGTTCAACCCAACCATTAGGCCATCGAGGCACAGCCGCATTATGATTTTCAACCATACTCCACAGTATCTCGAAATACATCGGATGTATAAGAGGAGAATCGCAGGGTAGAAGTTGTGTGTAAGGATGCCGTGCATGCTGAAATGCTGTTAATGCACCAACCAGGGGACAACGATACTCAGATTGTATATCTGTAAAGATTTGATTTTCAGGAAAATATTTTGCGAATTCATCGCGATCGGATTTCGAATGGACCACTACAAGAATTTGATTCGCATAGGCTTCGCAGGCATCGATGACGTGTAAGAAGAGAGGTTTACCAGCTACAAGTGTGAGTGCCTTAGGCTGTCTAAATCGGCTACTTTGTCCACCGGCAAGAATTGCAACTGTCACTGGTTGCACTATTATTCCTCTCAGAATGGTATAATATTCAATTAACGCCGCTTCAATTCGTTCTCAAACTTAAAGGTACTGATGAGATGAATTATCCCAATGAACATGAAAGATAACGTATATTGGTGTTGTATATTCACAACGAATTTTATTTTGACTTGGAAAAGATATTTAGAAAAAAATGATTGGAGGAGATGGTCTCCCCTCCAAGTCTATCTCAATATTCACATATACACCTATAAGACTGAAAAATAAGGATTTTAATGGTTTTAAAACAGATTTCACAGATTAAATAACAATATTTCGAGAATAAAATCGTATAGAATGCCTAAATGCTGGAAAAAAGGCAAAATAGGCTAATTTAAGCGTTTTTGTCTACTGAGCTCTAGAAAATATTAGATTAAAATAGCTCCTCTTGACATAAAAGTCGCTAAAGGCGCAATTGGATTTCCAGAAGTCGACAAGTGCAATTCACTCATGAGGTTTGACCATGGAATCTGATGAATCGTTAGTAGTTATCGAACAACGGATATTATCACGGTTAACGGCTCAAGATCTGAACCAATTGTCTAATTTACTTCGAAACATCATTCTATTCATCAGAGCAATAAGGGGTGAACCTCTAACCGAGGAGGAGAAAATCTATCCAGCTCATCCGTTGTTTGACCATTCAAAGCATTTTGGAGGTCGGGAAGCTGCAGAAACACTCCAGTATCGATTAAGTCTTATTGACCGCTATGAGGTTACAAGTGCGCAATGCATTGAAAACATTTTGACCCTTGACTACCCAGCAGCCTATACAAAGAAATTAACCAAGCGCACCGCATTGATTCTTCGAGAGCTTCATGAAGACCCATCAATTCCGAAATATAAATTAGCAAAAAAGTTAGGGACCACTTCTCGCGTAATTACTACGGAATTAGATAAATTACATCATGAGTTTGCTTTTCAGATCATTACATCCACAGATCCGCAGAAATTCCGATTAGTAAGTCAAGCTATTATATTCCGTTCGAAATCCACCCAGCATTCTGAGCAATTAGAAAATTATTGTCTTAATCAACAAGGCTTTCACCGAACGTTTCAGTTAGATCGAGATATGCTTAGAGGTGTCATAGTATTTCGATACCCAGATCAGCCTGAAAGCCACAGAATGTTTGAAGAAAGGGTTCGCTGGTTGAGAGACGAATTTCTTGACGAACATCATCTTATTCGAATCAACGGTTTTCACTATTCTTTATCATTTAGTATGTATGATCCAGAAACTAACTCATTTTCTTTTGACCCAGAAATCATTTCTGAAGCACTCAGTTCGTACATTAAACAACAGCGAGTAACCCTACCCGAGATGAAAGGAATCGAATATTCAAAACCGATTAGATTTGATCGCGCTGATTTTTTACTCGCTCATTCTTTGTATTCTACTGGTATCTTAGCACAGTCTGATTTCAAACAAAACCTCTTAAGACAATATGGCATTGATTTTTCCAAAAAAACCATTTGGAAACGTGAACAGCGTTTACGAAAAGAGAACGTTGCATATCCCATCATTGAGATGCAAATTCCAGGATTTGATGAACACGTCTCTTTCATTGTTACATGTTCACCTTTAGTTTGCACAACGATTCGCGATTTTGCCTCTTTTCTCCCGTATGTGGTTTTTTTCAAAACTGATTCTGGTTGTATCTTTAATATTCAACGTCCAGCTCACAACCCGACGTTGACCAGTCAACTTCTACGTTCTATTCATAATGAACCTGGTGTTTCGGATGTAAAATTACTCCGATATCAATGGCGCATCCTTTCAACCCGACATGTTGAAATTGTAAATTTCTGGGATGAGGAAAATCAACGATGGAATATTGAAGAAGGAGTGTTTTGAGGCATCAGGAAGGTGAACCAGTAGTATGCGCCCCAACCATCAGCCGGATCTAATAGACCTGAAATCACGGCAAGATGAATTCACAATTTTGAAGCAACTAGTAAACACTATTCTTAGAAGAGCACAACCCAAAGAAGACAAAAATGATCTCAAATTATTTCTCACAAACGTCTTACTTTTTCTTCAACGAGTAGAGGGATTGCCGCTTTCAGAAAAGGAAAAGCAGTATCCACCACATTCCCAGTTTTTTCATGCAACTTTTTCTCAAGGTCCTCAAACTGCGCAAGGATTAAAAAATCGATTAATGATCATCGATAGGTATCAGATCAAGAATGTTCAGCGAATAATTAGTATCGTCGCTTCTACGGCATTAGCGACGCCAAAAGCAAGGCTAACTCAACGACAAATTAACATTATCCTTGAACTGTACCAAGAACCCCTAGTACGGCAGTATGAATTAGCCCATAAACTTTCAACAAATTCACAAGTGATTAAACATGAACTGGATGCCCTCCGTCGCCATTTTTCTTTAGCAGTGATTCATGATATTGACTATCATAAATTCAAACTAGGCTTAGTTGAGATTCAGTTTCAAACCAAATCCATCAATGCCTCTAAACGGCTAGAGCAGTTTTATCGCAGAACTCCTCCCCTCTTTTTGCACCAAATTAGATTTGATCAAGACTATCGAATTGGTTTTATTACATATATGATCCCGGATCAACCACGCGGGATTCGCCTTTTAGAAGATCGTATTAATTGGTTGAAAGATGAGTTTTTCGAAGAATATACCCAGTTCCGTCTAACTGGTGAAGCAGTTTCGGTGTCCTTTGATAGTTATGATCCAGCTAGCGGTGTATGGATGTTAGGAGCAACTACGGTTGCTGAAACAATGCTGCAACACGTAAAAAATCGAGCCCAATTATTCAGACGTCCACATGGGTTCTTCTACTCTGAACCAATGCCGTTCGACGAAGTCGACTATATTCTGGCTCAGACTCCCTATATTTTTGGTAGAAAGAAACGAATTGAAGTGCGGCAAAAAGTCCTTGAACGTCACGGATATTCTCTATCAAAGACGACCATATGGAACCGCGAACAGAAATTACAAAAGGTCGGTGTCTATCATCCCACTATTTGGTTTAATATTCCTGAGTTGGAAGAGCTGGTTCAATTCAGCGTCCAATGTATTCCTGAAGCTTGTGAACGAATTCTCCGAATTACATCCATTCTTCCTTATACTTACAGCTTAAGAACGGATATTGGTATCATCTTTATTTTTCAACGACCAAGTCGCTGTTCTTCGATAACCGGATTATTGACCCGTTTGATTAGTCATGAAGAAGGGGTTTCTAAGGTAACCCTGTTCCGATTCGAACCCTCTTTTAGTCCACAAATGCTGACTCATACTGTCGATAGATGGGATAGTAGTCGACAACGCTGGATTCTCAGAAAAGACGATATCTAAGAGTTCAGCTATAAGAAGA
>JABXGY010000455.1 GCA_016550395.1 archaeon
ATAAACACTTTATCGGTTTGTTCTTCCACACTTCACCTCTGAATCTGGTACTGACCGTCTTGACCCCTGCCAATCGCGGTGCCCTGAAGGCCGGATATTATAGCTGCATCAACGTGATGCGGGAAGCAAAGTTACGTTTCCTTATTCCTTCAAAGCAGCTAAACTACGCACCGCGATTACAAATGCGCCCGTAGCTCAGCTGGATAGAGTACTGCCCTCCGAAGGCAGGGGTCACACGTTCGAATCGTGTCGGGCGCGCCAAACAACAAAAGGTCACCTAAAAGGTGGCCTTTTTTTGTTTCTCGTGGTCTGGTTTAGGATTAGGACGTTGCGCGGTACGCGCCAGGTTCGACAAATCGGCAGGAAAGCCGATTTGGACGTCGAGCGAAGCGAGACGCCCGCAGGGTGAGCGCCATGGAAGGCGCGAGTCAATCCTGTCGTCCAAGTCCCCAGCCGCTTCTGCGGCTTTTTTAATTTTCGTGTCGTGGCATTCGGATTGGAGCCTGAAAAATAACACTCAAACTGGCACAAGAATCCCAGGTACCTCACTGTCTATCTGTCTCCCTCGGATGGGTAACAATGCACTATACTCAACAGTAAACAAAGGTCAGAAAAGACAATACACGACAGAGACATTGGTAAAGTAGCATTAGACAGTAGAATCATGGACAGTAAGACAACCGAGCCTCGTGGTAACCAGTGGTTACTTGGAATTGGTATAGGTAAATATGTAGAACTCCCCACCCTTGCTAACGCGGTTAGGGACGTCAAGGACATCATAAAAGTTCTTATTGAAGACTATGGTGTTTGTCCTTCCACTACTATTACTCTGTTTGATGAAGAAGCAACCCGAGAGAATATTATCCACACGCTGGATCAATTGGCTGGGAAGGTTGACAAAGATGACTCCCTATTGATCTATTTTGCGGGTCACGGATACTTAAACAAAATCACCGATATGGGTTACTGGATTCCCCATGATGCAAAAAGAGGAAAAACCTCTCTCTACATTAACAATTCGACAATTAGAGGCTATATAAAAGCCATAAAATCCAAGCACACACTACTCATCGCAGATTCTTGTTTCTCAGGTTCATTTTTTGTTCGTGGAGCCAGTCGCTCAAGTGTTGCGTTACGAGAATTAGAATCAATCCCTTCACGTTGGGCGATTTGCTCTGGCAGACGTGATCAAGAAGTGGCTGATGGTATTAGGGGAGGGAACAGTCCGTTTGCACAAAGCATTCTTGATGCCCTCGTTGGTAACACAAGGCAATTACTCAATGTTTCAAGACTGGCAGATCGAGTAGTCGAACAAACTCGCTCCAATTACGAACAACTGCCGGAAGGAAACCCGATACAAGGGGTGGGTCACAAAGGCGGTCAATACATTTTTCACCGCAAGGCCAGAGAGGACAAGTTTTGGGAAGAGTGTCAGCAAAAAGACGTCCCCAGTGGCTATAGTCGGTATCTGAGGGAGTTTCCGCATGGAAATTATAGGGATGTTGCACTAGCTCGAATCAAGGAGTTGGAAGATGAAGCAGCCTGGAGAAAAGCCAAAAACCTGAATACGCTTTCAGCACTCCTGACTTACGTTAATGAAAACCCCGTCGGAAAATTTATTGAAAAAGCAAACCAGAAAATTTTGCTACTGGAAAAACAACAACAGGACACCCAGGCAGCAACAAATCATATAAAAGCTGACGCTGCTCGCAAAACTGAAGAACAACGTCTCGCAAATTTGAAACGCGAAAAAGAAAGTAAAAACGAAAATCCGCCAACCGTAGGTTTTGTCAACCCAATAAGGAAGTGGCAAGTTGTAGTGTTTTTGGTTATCACGATTGTTGCGTTTGTTATCTGGCGTTCGTACGATCCGGTTCCGGATTCTGTAAAAAGAGTCATTGAACAACTCGAAGAATATGACTCTTTTTCATCCAATATTGCGACTACCGAAGGCGCAAAGGAGATTTTAGATTCAGTGGGGTTACAAGATATTAGTTC
>JABXGY010000456.1 GCA_016550395.1 archaeon
GCAATAGCATGGGCTATCAAACACGAACCATATCGGGCGATTGCGCGTCGGCGTCCCATTGCATCTGGCTCTTCCAGGGGACGTTTAAGCAATTCATCGAGTAATCCAGGGCTGCCCTGAAGCGTTTCAGGAGCAACTGCAGAAATCCAGAGTAAGGTTTTCCTTGGTGAAACACTTGCATTGAACCAGGGAATGAGAATAGACTCTGCTGGCAAGGGAGAATCACTCATTATTTACTGATGTAGTACAAACAGGTAAAAAGGAAAGGGTGGAGAGCGAAAAATCACTTTCTTCATATTTGGGTGTTTTTCGCTCACAATCATTTGTAATGTTAGTCGAGATCTACTTCAATGCGTCGCAAAAGAAGCAGTATCTGTTGTTCTACTTTGTTAACATTAGGGACGGTGTCTAAAACGACCGTGGTCTTACGTCCTGGAATAGTGAAAGTAAGCCTACCTGATCGAAGAAGAAGATATTCAAAGATATCGCATATCTCTTTATGAAACATGACATTGGTCGTGCCAAACCGCTCCACGTCACCAAGAATCCCTTTCTTGTATACGATTTCATTTGAAGTTATACGGAAATAATAGATGCGTGCTCTGATCCAGGCTATGAAAATTACGAAGAGAAAGATGATAAAGAATGCGAACATACTATTGATGTTGATGTACAATCCTAGAAAAGAGGGATCGATAAAGGGAAAGACTCCTGTTCCAGTAATGTAGAGTGCTAGACCGAGAATGACAACGACTATTATCAATGCGATGGCAACGATAATATTTTTCCCAAAGTCGAAGGTGACTAGGAGGAGGTTGAAAAGGAAGAGCACAAACCAGATGAAGGTTAGTGTATAGACAAGCCTCAAGTAAAAGTTCGGATCTAGAATAAGGAATGCTAACAGATAGATGGCAGCGGCGATTATGACTGAAATGAATGCCATCGGATAAAAGAGAACGGTTTTCGGATACCCGCGAACTGTGACCTCTTGAATTTCAGTGGGTGGCGGTATGGGTTTTTCGACTTCTGTTATTGGTGTTATTTCCTCGTTTTCCTCAGACATTTTAAAGTCCACCTAATGGGTAAATAGTCTATTAGTAGGTATTAGCCGCTAATTCTTGGGAACCTACTTAACCTTTACTCCCAGCCTTACTAGGGACGTTGATATTGTGCTAATAATGGATGAATTATTCCTACGTAAATGAACAAAGCAATTGTTGTCCAAATCCCTGCCTGACTCGCATCAAAACTAGCTGTTAAGGTCGCTATCATCGGTGGGACTCCATAGATGAGCATTTCGATAATAAACGTAGGTAAAAATCCGCCAATGAGAGTAGCTGATAGAATGGAAATTATCATCCATAGAAAATGCGGAATTTTGTAACGAAAATAGGTAGGGATTCCTGTGCTTAATCCCAAGGCGATATTACCAAAAAGGGGAATTAGGAATGGCTCCCATAAAGCTCCACTTATGCCAACGAGGATGCCGCAGATGATCCCACCAAGTGGACCCAGAACGATTCCGGCTAGTAGAGGCATGATGAAGCCTGGTGTTAGTGTAACATATGGGGGAAAAATAGGAATTGCTACTTGACGCAAGACGATACCAATAGCTGCGAAGAGTGCTAGCAAAGCAGTCCAAAAAGAAACGGGAAGGGACTTACCATTAGTTGATTGAAGTGTAACATTCTGGGAACCCAAAGATTCGTCCCTCGATCTTTTCTAGGCATCTTTAAGGATGATTTCTTTATCTGATTCGAAGAGGTTCACGGCAGTTTGAACAACCTTGTCAAAGTCCTCTGCAGGGAATTTTTCTTTTTCTTCATCACAGACTTGGAGTTCAAGGCTATCCTCCCCAACATACAGGAATGCGCTGTAGTACCCCCAGTTCGATACGAGAACGAAACTTAAGGATGGCTCTTGAAGATGTAGATTTCCATCACGATAGGTTACAAAGAATTCATTGCCTTCAATACCACGACCATCATTTTCTCGGAGAGCACTATCGAGGGCAGTGAGAAAACGTGTAATCTGTTGGAGTGAGTACCGGAGCCCATAATTCATGGTCCAGGAGTAAACCTCAGCAGTAGTTGTTTCAGTTTCAATGGACTCGCCTTCAAACTTAAATTTCATACGCCGTTTAGAAGGACCTATTTCTGCACCGGTTTTAGTCTTGAGTTGATTGGTCAACTCTTGAAGCAGAGCTATTTGCTGAGAAGTCACTGGTAGGTCAATATATCCCCATAAAACGTGATTATCTAAAACGAAGAGATTGAGAGTGAGAGGTTCAACATTTTGATTAACACTAATTCGTAATTCCACCATTTCACCAAGATCCTGTTTACGAACCTCCCATTTGTCTGTAAGAGCTTGCAGGACATTGACAAGCATCTTACCCGTCTTCCAAATAAAGAGGGGACATTGATACTTTTCAGGCATTGAACTCGCCTCGAGTTGTGTTGCACTTGCACCCGTTCAAATATGTTTCGAAATCACCGTCAATCGAAGAAACCACGTCAAATAGAGATAGACGAAACGTATGATTGTAACCTAAGTACTCTGTGAATGCTCAGCGAACAGTTCTTCATTAGTTTTGTTGAATCGAGCTACAAGTTCTGCGATAACTCCATCCAGAAAAACTGCAGCTGCAATTTCAAATTGTGTCCCTTCGGGTGTGAGACTGGCTTCTTCACCCTTCTCTCGTCGGGCTACATCAATTTTAGTTCGCCCAATCAGTTTCACAACTAAATTACTCATTCGTCCAATCCAACTTTCTGGATAACTCGTAATTGATATTATCTGTGGGTTTTGATCCAGATAACTTTCAATGATGGCTTTGACAATGGCAGTCCGTCCGCTTCCGGAAATCACTAATAACAAATCGCCCTTGTGAAGATGGGGGACTGATCGACTATTTGTTATGAAATGGACTGGGATATCCAAATGTCCAAGGCGAGTTTGAAACATTTGACCAACCATTGCTGACCGCCCACTTCCCACAACGAATATGCAATGGCCTTCTCGAGCAGTTTTTTCGATAATATCCACGAACTTGATGACATTGTCCGCGTTTGTACGAAGAAATTCAATGTTTTTCTGAATATTATCCGTGATAAGTTGCATTGCACGAATAAAGGTGCCATCCTTATTGGATTCCGCTTTTGAAGGCAAGTGGACTATTCACCATTGCCTGACAGCTAAATTCTCCTTAAAAACCCTATTCTTTCTTAATGAAAGATACTAAGGCGGATGAAGGGTCTACTAGATCCCTCTTTCTTATAGGATTTTTTCATAAGAGCGAATGAAAATGCTGCTGGGTCTTTTTGACTAATGCAACGTTAGATAGTTGGATACTGATAGGGCAGATGACGATTTGAGATTTCCTTGCTGCAAGATAAACATCACTAGTGGTTGGAAGATCTTCGATTTCCTCACCATGAATCCAATAGTACTCTACTCCGTGAGGATCAGTTCGGGGTTGGAATCGGTTGTTAAATCTTACAGGTATCGTTTCCGCAATCTGAATCGGCGTTTTCTCATCCACATTATGCGGAAGACTAACGTTTAGAAAATCGACGTTTGGAGGTAATCCATGGGTTAGTATATAGGAAATTATTTGATGAGATCGCTGTGCTGCCTCATGGTAATGGGCTCCAGAATCATTCGGTGTAAACCAAGTGTGGCTTGGTGTATCAATGGAAAACGCAATGCCAGGAATTTTCCAGAGAGCAGCTTCTAATATTGCTCCTACTGTTCCGCTAGTGTATATGCTATGTGCACTTACGTTTAATCCCAGATTAGGTCCTGCGATGATTAGGTCGATATCTGGAAGATAGGTTCGGCACCAAGTTACTGCATCAGCAGGAGTTCCTGTAGTTTCAATGATGGGTTGATTTTCAATATGCTGTCCTTCAATGAAACGGATAGGAATATTAAATGATAATGCTTTCGAGATTCCACTCAAGGGTTTCTCGGGTACCACAACCGTCAGCTCATACTTTGATTTAAGCTCACGTATGAATGCTGGTAATGCAGGAGAACGTGCACTATCATCATTCGTGAGAAAAATATGAGCACGTGTTATCTTTGACAATTCGTTTTCACCTTATGATAAAACCTGGTTTCATTCGCTCAATAGTTCGGTAAACTAGTTAAAAAAGAGTATTAAGGCTTCATATAGACGGAATGTTGGAAATCTGATTGAATGCTACCTGATGCAAATCAAAGAAAACTAAAGGCACACGAACATGACATCTTAAGATGCCTAGAAGCTCATCTGCATGCGCAAATGATTGCAGGAAGCTTCTTCACGATTATCCATGCGGGTAATAGTGATTATATCCGCTTACTTCACCGATTAATCTCTCAATTACTTCTAGATAAACGTCGGGTATACGTTATGGATTATAGAAGGCGCATTAAATCGGTCTACCTTCAACAATTGCTTCAACAAAAGTCCACCAATTCAATTCGACTATTGAAAAACCTCCACTTACGTGTGATCTTGGATGAAGATCACGTATTGAATGAACTTATCCGGTTGCAACGTCGAGCTCCCTCAAGAAGAAAAGTACCAGCATTATTTTTCATTGATCCTTCCGGACTCTTTGGACGAATGCGAGGTGGTGTAAAACAATCAGCAAAAGCGCTACAATTCCAGTATGAAGCAGCAGTATCCTTTTCAGAAATCGGTTACTCAGTTGTCGTTTCAGACTCTGGAAGCCGAGAATTTCATCGGGTGGATTCACTGGTTCCATCACAATTAGCAGGTCCAGCAACTCTAATCTTACAATATCTACCAAGGCGAATAATTCTCACCTAAGCACAATGAAATCATTCTATTCTAATTTTCATCTTAGTTCTTTGTGGAGATTGGCGGGTAACGAATTTTTTGTTTTTGTACCCATTTTATATAAGCCTCGTATTGAATTTTATGCTTGGTATTTTTGGCTCCACCATAAAATGCTACAGAAAGTAGGGGTAAAATTGGAGCTATCATTGCCACAAAAAGTTGATTTATGAGAATCAAAAGAAAAGGACCCACGAGACCTAATGGCACCCCAACTAGATTGAAAACTGCATCAATACTCAAGTATATAGTGACACCTAACCGACCTGCGAATAGCATAAAGAGATAGCCCAAAATCAAGGCACCAAGAATCCGGTGCCAATAACGTCGACGCAATTGAAAACTTTGGCTAAATGCTTTCCCAATTGATTGATTTTCAATTATCAATACTACTGGAATGAAAAAGAAAAGAACTTGGATAAAAGGAATAAGAAATAGAATGACACTTACAGTAGTAAATATCGCCGCAGTTGCGAGACCTACACCAATGACTTGAAGGGTAGGAAAATGAACTGGGGCTTGGGCTTTAACCAACAGGTGCAGGCTTTTTTCACTTCTAATGGCATGATAAATCGTTATTGTACTTAAAAGGAAGAAGCCGAAGAAAGTGAAGAAATTAACCAACAACCCCAAAATCTGGCTTATTATTAATAGATTAACTAGATTCAAGATATTTGGAATAGGTGCTAGCATTTCTAAGACGAGTAGATATTCAAGACCCGCAATTATTGAGTTGATTGGAAATACAGTTATGGCTAGAATCACGCCACCGAAAAAGAAAAGGAAAATATACCAGCGGAATTGGCGCTGCAATAGATATATGCTGCGTTTTAGTCCATCACCAAAAGGTGTACTCGCAAGCCAATCGCTCTCCTTAACGATAGATTTCATATTAGTACCCAGAGCTGTTGAAAAATAAGATTGAGAAGACTGATCTGGTTTTGACATTAGCGCCCCTCAGGATAACTACAACCGCTATCTGGTACGGAGGACTATCTTAAACTTGCTGGTTTTAACATAGCCTAGTTACATTACAAAGATGAATATACTCAAGTAACCAATACTCCTAATATGGAACTCAGATGGGCATATAATACCTAGGTTGGCGGTTTTCTATGTCAGATCGCATCCCAATTAATGATTCATGGGTTCTGCAAAGAGCTGGATATTTCAGCTCAAGTTTTTCAGGTTTCATTTCAAGGATTACTGGAGGTCTAAATCTCTCCGCTAAAATTCAGAAAGACATAGATACGGCTTTGAAGATTTCAACACCTAAAGGACAAGAAGATCTTGGAATCCCAAAATTTATTCGACCACTCATTACAAAATTAACAAGCTCGTTAGGTCCCGATTTATCGAATAAAATCCAGACGAAAATTGACAAAGCCTTAGCAGAAGCAGATGTAAAATTACAAAAGCAACTGCAAGATGCTGAAGTAAAACGACAAAAACCACGAGCAAAAAGGCAAACAGTTCACAAAGAAAAAATTACAAAATTAAATCAACGGCTCAAAGAACTTGACATGAAACTAAACAAGATGGATAACACCATAGGTCAACATGTCGCATCTAATCTCTTTGGAACTAATCTTGATACCCTTGCCCAGGCATTATATGGTGTCGCGAAAGAACGCGGAGTCACCAATGAAGGCGTATTAAATCTAATTCGTATGCTCCCAGAGTTTGAAGCGTTAATGTATTTCATGAATGTCCGTAAATTCTACAGGGACCATACAGCCCATTCACTCCGTGTTGCAGCTTTAGGTGATTACATTCTCGAAAAATCTGGAGCGTCAGGGAGTTTAATGGGAATAATCCAAGATAAACTTGGATTTACTGTGGATGATGCTCGTACAGCTTGGTGGCTAGCTGGATTACTCCATGATATAGGAACCCCATTAGCAAAACTCGTATCATCTATAAACTGGTCATTAGTCAATGAAATGCTACGATGTTATCCCTCGATGGGCATGGAAATATCGCCATTACGATTTGATATTGCAAATCCCAAACTAGGAAATGAAGCTTATTTGAAAATTCTCAGTAAGGGAATGCCTAAAGGCTGGCAAAAATTAATACACAATGGTCTTGGAAAAAGTCGGTCTAAAAATGAAATTTTCACCTACACCCCAGCGACCGAAAAACCTCCTCTATATCAATCACAGGGAACGCAAATGGATCATGGTGTTGTAGCCGCAGTAACCCTTCTTCGCACACTTGGCCCTCCTGAGCAGGTTGAAAAAGAATCCAGTGAAGCACGCCCCTTAATTGAAGCTGCTCGCGCAATTACAGTGCATAATTTTATTTCCAAACTAGGTCAAATACCCTTTGAAGACTATCCTCTTCTTTTTGTACTAGCTCTGGCTGATGAATTGCAGGAATGGGGAAGACCAGTTCCAGTCACAATGCAAGAAGGCTTTTTCACCACAACAATAGAGAAAATCACGTTATTAGATGCGATTTTTCATGAGACTACTTCTGAACTCTGGGATATTCCCTATGTTCATAACCAAGCTAAAGATATTGTCAAGTTCGATTTCAAACGCCTTTACAATGATAAGAAAAACGCTCTCGCATGCTTGGATTGTACTGAACAATATCCAGACTCGGATCTCTGGCTAATCAATTACAACAAAGAAAAATCATCGGTCCTCAATAAATTCCAGATTAGAATCTCAACTCAGTAATTCGTTAAAATTCGCTAACCAAGATCTAATTCTACGATGCAAAAGAAGAATAAATGAATGGATGTAACCGCTCCCGCAATTCAGCCAGACGATTATAAATGAGGAGCCGAGTCACTTGATCAAATAATTCCCCCACATTTTCCCCAGAACGGGCAGACGATTCGAAGTAATTGTCGAATTCCAAAGTAATATGTCGCTGATACGCTTCCGCTCGTGAAATCACCCGTTTCGAGGCAAGATCCACCTTATTCCCAATAAGCACGCTAGGCGTCTCATCTGGAACCGCTTGGCGAAACGCTTGCAACCACCCCTCGATATTATCAAAAGTCTCCTCTCGTGTCAAATCAAAGACAACAATAACTGCATCACTACCAAGGAAGTATAATTTCCGAACGCTCTCAAAACGAGGTTGACCGGCTAGATCCCAAATAACTAATCGAATTAATACATCACCCACAATAATTTCTGAGCAATTCAACTGTGTCCCGATAGTCTGTTTATAATCCGTATCGAATGTTTTGTGGATAAACCGAGTAATCAGGCTTGTCTTACCCACCATTGGGTCCCCAATGATTACTAGCTTGAATGTGTGTTCGTTTAGTGACATGGGGGGTCGCTCTCGGTTTCAGCCTGCTTTATCTAAAACGTCTATTTAGGGGATTTAAATTATATTTAGTGGTACTACCTGAAATCTCATGTTCTTAAAATGGCTTTTCCTCCCGTTAAATCCAGGTTTAGCCGTTCTCAGCTGATTTTTTTCCGAAGACAAATTTGATTCATTAAGAATTTAATCGCGCAAATACTTCTTAGATGGGGAAGGTTCTTGCTTCGATATATTTAAGCTTCAAAGTCTATAGTGCCAAACAGGAGACATTCTAAGGTGACTATTGAACTCGATGATTCAGGATGGGGAGACCCCATTGGTGGTGTCTTTATTGGAGTACTTCGAATTGAAACCAATGAGTACATGGTAAAAGAGATAGAGGTTACTCATTTCCAAGGTCCAAATTTTACACAGAAGACATTCCTTACTCGTGGATTAGAGTTGGTTATGGAAATTTTCAGGTGTTTACAGGTTACCTTGGATGAACCAATTCATGTATGCCGTGGGGCGGTTCTCGATGGTGTACGAGAGGGACTGAAAGCACAGAACTATCAAGTAATTCCAACGAAAATCGAAGGTAAGCTTCAGGAGTTAGTTGAAGCAAATTTTGTAGAGTCCTTAGGGCGGTTAGGCATTTCGGATATTCCCTTGGTTAGTGGAAAAGAACGGTTCTTCCGACAGCTGGAATGGATACAAGAAGATCTGAAGAATCGAGAACAATATGCCAAGACCGGTTGGAAGAATTGGCCAACTAAAATTCGAAATTGGAAACCTAAATGGCGTCGTAAACAACAAAACTTGTTAGGTCAACCGCTGATAATCAAATTAGGTGGGAGTATTATTTCCGATAAGACCAAACGTTCAAAGGCTCGATTTGATATAATTCGTCAACTTGTTTCCGAGATTGCATCCATTAGCTCTTCTCCAATAATCGTTATTCATGGAGGAGGTTCATTTGGGCACTTTCCTGCCAAGGAATATGAATTACATCGAGGGGGTCGAAGTAAGAGGAAACGTCTAGGATTGACAGAAACGGCTTTGGAAATGAACAGGTTAACCCAATATCTTATCGAGGCTTTTCATGAAGTTCAGAAGCCCGCTATCCCGATTCATGCCTCGTCAGTCATTGTGGCTCTTGATGGTCGTATTTCCCATATGGACATAGAGTCCTTACGAGAGTTTTTACGCCAAGGATTCATACCTGTTCTATCAGGAGATGTGGCTGCTGATACCGTCACTAATTTTACGATTATTAGTGGAGATCAAATCGCCATGTATCTTGCGCGGCTTCTTAATGCGCCTAGGGTCGTCTTTGCTACAGATGTCGATGGACTTTATACAGCTGATCCGAAGGAAGCACCGAATGCAAAGCGAATAGATGTAATTACACCAGATACTCTTGCTCAGGTCTTTGACGAAATTGCTGTGGGTGTTGCTGCTGAAACTGCAGATGTCACAGAGGGAATGCGAGGGAAACTCAATGAAATCTTCAAAGGTCTTCCGAAAAACTGCGAAGTGCTTATCACAGATATTCGGAAACCTGGAACATTACAACGAATAGCTGCAGGGAAATCAGTCCCCTCAACGTTACTTCGTCATTCTTCCTAACAAATATAGACGAAGAAAAAAACCAACTCACGGAAGTGATCTAAGGGCAAATTCAAAGAGGTGTGAACCGTTTGTTTTCAATTCGTTATTTCGGTTATGCGGCCGTTCTTGTCCTTTTAGAGAAGCACATCTTATTTGATCCGGGAATCATTAAGGGAGAACCATTAGTTAATAGTCGGAATATACAACCCTCTTACATTCTGGTGAGTCAAGCCTCTATTGAGCATCTAGGAAATGCTGGGGCATTCCCAACCCAGCAGGGTAGTATTCTCCTTGTTAGTAAACAAGTCCATGATGTTTTAAGAAAGCAAGGTGTTCATGGTTATTCCATAGATCAAATTGCTGATAATCAACTTATCGAAATCGGTGCAAACATCAGCATTACTGGATATGACATACCTCGGGGAGGATTTCTCGCCTATCAGAACTTTGCGTTTTTTGTGAGAAGTGATCAAGGTTCAGTACTTCATTTAGGTCATGCTAAAGAGACTGGATCCTTAGCAGGATCGAAACCTGATTTACTCTGTATATCTGTGGCGGGAAAGAAAAAAGGAACCTTCAATCCAGATGACGCTGTTACTGCAACATTAGAAATCCAGCCGCGTTATGCGTTACCTATCAGTGGAAGTGAGCAACAAACCCATCAGTACATCTCTCTTCTGAAGGAGAAAGAAGTAAACATTATTCCAATATCCATCTCTGTAGGGGAATCATTTACTATCGTTTAGAGTTTCTTTTTCAACAATTTTATTCACTCATGCAGAAGTCGCTGGTAAAGGTCGACTCGTCTATCTTGGATGATGTGATTTGTATTCGTGAGGAATTTATTCTGTGCCTTTGCTGGATTAATAACAGCGCTAAAAAGTCCAGTTCGATTTTTTGCTCCTTTAATTAAAATATCACCCTGTGTGTTCGTTATCTGACTTCGCCCCGTGAACGTTAACTTACCTTCTGAGCCTATTCTGTTTGCTAATACAGTGAAAAATCGGTTTTCTAAACTTCGGGCTATCATTACACGTTGGGCATAAGGGAGAACAAGATTGGCGGGTAGGCACAGAATTTCACACCCTTCTAACATGAGGATCCGTGAGACCTCCGGAAAAGCCCAATCAAAACAGACTAAAACTCCTAGGGAAACAGAAGGAAGCTTCCAGACACTAGGTGGGTGTTGACCGGGAAGGAACCATTCTTTTTCCCGGGCAAAGAGATGAATTTTTCTGTAACATCCAATGAAACCATTTGGCCCGACAATAGCGGCGCTGTTATAAATCCCAGATGATTGTTTGGATTCTGCTAGTCCTCCGATAATAACCATATTATATTGTTCAGCAAGTCTCATCCAAAGTTGTGTTGTCGGTCCGCCTGGAATTGGTTCAGCTAAAACTTCAGCTTGTTTCTTTGATGTGAAGTTATACCCGCTTACACAGAGCTCAGGAAAGACTAGCAAATCAATTTCTTGCTGTCCTGCTTTTTTACAATACCGGCTTAAGAGTTGACGATTTTTTTGTGGTTCAGCAAAGAAGGGACGAATTTGTGCTGCGGCTACTTTCAATGCGTTCTCCCTCCTTTCCCTTAGTTCTTCATTTGATATTTCAGATTTCCCCCCTGTTACTGGACGAAATTAGTGAAAGCAAAAAAATCCCCTCTAGAAGCCATTTTAGGGATTTTTATTCACCGAGGAAGGTTATCCCAAGCCTTGGGGCTAAACAATGGAATTCATGTTTTCCAAACAATTGCCACTTCCGGTCATAATGTCGTAGAAGCTTTCTCTACCATGATAAAATGTATCTTCCTATAGTTGAATCAATTCGAGATCCTATCAATTTGAAAGCGACGGACATTCTTTTAACACGGTACTTGACATAAGTGGAACATGGTGTGACACCGATGAAACCTAAAGTACTCACAGAAAATGAAATTAAAGAAATGTTAACCAAGGTTACTGAGGAAGAAATCATTGAGTACAAAAAACACACCCTTACCCATCTAAAAGACACTATCTTAGCTAGTGGTACACCAGGTGGAGCCACGGTCAAAGATACTGAAGGAAACGAATATCTGGATTGTACTAGTCAGGCATGGACTTTGAATGTTGGATTTGTCAACCCAGATGTCATCTACGCTACCCAATTTCAGGCTGAACGATTAACCCATGTTCGATATAGCTATCCCACTGTTCCTCGAATCAAACTCATTAACAAACTGGCTCAAATCGCCCCTGGTAATTTGAAGAAAGTGACTATTCAGAATCAGGGTGGGTCAACAGCCGTTGAAGCAGCCATGAAACTTTCCTTTCTTAACAAACCCGAAGCATCCGTATTTATCACTACTTGGATGGCTTACCATGGTGCAACCCTCGCAACAATCACTGCCTCGAATTGGATGCCAAGCCCACTTATCCGGTTCCGAGGGTTTGGTCAAGAGCACTTTGTCAAAGTCCCATATCCCTATTGCTTCCGATGTCGAAGCAATCAAGACCCCAAAGATTGCGATCTAGAATGCTTAGAACTGCTTCGGAATACAATTGTTTATGGAACGAATGCACCAGTAGCTGGGGTCATTATTGAGCCAATGCAGGGTCCAGGAGGCCAAGTTCCCGCACCTAAACGCTACATCGAAGGGTTCCGCAAAGTCTGTGACGAAGAGAAAGTCTTCATGATTTGGGATGAAGCACAGACAGCTTTCGGACGGGTCGGGAAGATGTTTGCAGCAGAAATCTATAATGTTGTACCCGATATGATGGTTTTGACTAAAGCACTCGGGGGAGGACTCCCAATCGGCGCCACACTAGCACGAGAAGATCTCACAAGCTTTACGTACACTGAAGAACACAGCACTTTCGGAGCAAGCCCTCTTATCATGGCAGCAGCTTTGATTAATATCGAAATCATCCAGCGACTCAACCTTCCACGACGAGCCGAAAAACTTGGGGGTCACATCACCAAACGATTAGAAGAAATCCAACAAAAGAACAACCACATTGGCGACATCAGAGGACCTGGGTTATTCATAGGTGTTGAAATTGTCAAAGATCAAAAAACTAAGGAACCGGCTAATTCTCTCGCTGATGCTATTGTACGTGAAGGGCTGAAACGAAACGTCATTTTCGATTTAAGTATGGCACACCACAGAGATATGCGGTTTGTTCGGAATGTTGTCAAGATTAAACCACCACTCACAATCACCCTAGACCAAGCAAATCGAGCGGTCGATGTTTTCGAAGAATCCCTCAATACAGCATTGAAGAATCTCAAAGTTCTATAGAAGGTTGGCTCGTGCAAATAACCCAATCGAATTTCTAAGTGACTTAAATCATCAATATCTTTCAGCTAAGGATATAGAAATAGAGATTTCCACACGAGAATTCCGCAGAATTCAGAAAAAACAACTAAGGTGGTAGAAAGATATTATATCTAACATCAATATAGGCGGAAAGTATCATTCTGCTGGGGAACCAACATTCGATGGATAATCATCAGATATTTAGTGTTCAGACATACACTTACTGGCTGGTTGAACAGAATA
>JABXGY010000457.1 GCA_016550395.1 archaeon
AACTCATTCGTACAGACGCCATGTATATATGCACGTTCATCTACCGATTGCTCATCCTTTTCATAATGGGTGCTAGACCATGAAAGTCGGCGTTTTCCTTTGTACCTGCGGTGATACGATCAAAGACACTCTCGACTATGAGGAACTTGTCACCTTCACTGAAACATTGCCTAACGTGAAATACGTTGAAATTCGCGATGACTGGTGCCAGGAGAAATCTCTTAACGCCCTCTCTAAGACACTATCTAAAAAGAAACTCGAGCGTCTCGTCATTGCTGCCTGTAGTCCTCATCTGTTTGGTCAGCGCTTCTATGAAGCCGCTGAAAAGGCAGGCATAACACGTGGTCAAATAACTTTCGCCAATATCCGTGAACATTGCGCATGGGTTCACAAGGAAAATCCTAGTGGTGCAACAGCGAAAGCAAAACGGCTCATTCGTGCTGCTATCTTCCGCGTGGCAGCTCAAAGCCCCATTGCAACGAAAATCTTCCCAGTGACTCAGGAAGTCCTTGTTCTTGGTGCAGGTATTGCAGGCATCCAAGCCAGTCTCGACATTGCTGATCGCGGTGTTAAAGTTCACCTAGTTGAAAAGGAACCAACCATCGGTGGTCACATGGCAGTGCTCAATAAAACCTATCCGACTTTGGACTGTTCCATTTGTATTCTTGGTCCGAAAATGGCGGAAGCTGCCACCCATCCAAATGTTGTATTATATCCATATACAGAATTAGTCGAGGCTGAGCATACAGGTAAGGATTGGGTACTGACGCTTAAGAAGAAGGCTACATATGTGGATTGGGACAAGTGTACAGGGTGTATGCAGTGTACGGAGAAGTGTCCTACACGTGTGATGGATGATTGGTCCTGGGGAATTGCCGAACGTCGTGCGATTTACATGCCTTTCTCGCAGAGTGTTCCCCGGAAGTGTACGATTGATGCTGAGCATTGTAAAATGATTACTGAAGGCAAATGTGGCGTCTGTGCTAAGATTTGTCCTGCAGATGCAATTGATTATGAAATGAAAGATGAACTTGTTAAAGTGCAAGTAGGGAGTGTTATTCTAGCGACGGGTTTCAAAGAGTTTGATCCATCTGTTGTTCCTGAGTTACATTTTGCTGAAAACCCGGATGTTATTACACAAATGCAGTTTGTCAGGATGATGGACTCCGTTGGTCCCTTTGGAGGCAAGCTAGAAATCCCTTCAACAGGGCAGAAACCCAAAACAATTGTTATGATTCAGTGTGTGGGAAGTCGAGACGAACGGTACAGCTGGCAGTGTTCATCCTACTGTTGTATGGCAGCTATCAAACACGCTGAATTGGCAAAACTGGAATATGATCCCGAAATTGATATTACTATCCTCGCACGGGACATTCGTGCTGGAGGGAAGGGCTTTGAAGAATTTTACGTTCACGCCCGTGACGAATATGATATTCATTTTATCTATCGGGAAGGTGACCTAGAGGTCGAACAAAAAGATGGGAAAACCATTATCAAATATGTTGATCCGGATGGGAAATTACATTCAATTACTGCGGATCTTGTGGTATTATCTTGTGCAATGCTGCCTTCATCGGGAACCCAAAGGCTTGCTGAAATGTTTGGATTGGCTTTATCCGAACTTGGGTTCTTTCAAGCCTTGGACGAAAAGGTGGCTTTAGCAAGAACTAATGTGAATGGTGTATATCTCGCAGGAACTTGTCATGGACCCAAAGATATCCCAGAATCAGTTGAACAAGCAGGTGCTGCGGCTGAAGAAGCGTCCGTTTGGCTAGCAACACAGGGTGTTGCTAAAGAATTGGATGTAGCCGTAGTAAATAAGGACTTATGCAATGGATGTGGGCTATGTATTCCTGCTTGCCCTTCACAAGCAATTTCGATTATAGAAGATGGCGATTGTGTTTTTGTCGACGAAGTTCGGTGTCAAGCCTGTGGAGAATGTATGGCAATTTGTCCAGTAGGGGCTATTGAACCCTTAAATACGAATCCTACAGTGATAGATTCCGCTGTTAAGGGTCTTGTTGAAAATAGTGTTGAGGGATCCGAATCTCTAATCGTTGGGTTTGCCTGTAATGAGTGCGTCTACCGGGCAATTGACGAAGCGGGTGAAGA
>JABXGY010000458.1 GCA_016550395.1 archaeon
AAATCATTTGACAACTACCCAAAAGACGAAATGCTAATATGCAATGGGTGCACACTTCCAAGAGAAACGTTAGGATTTCCTATGGGAACCTATTGGAGGATCGATGATTTATGGACGACCCCCGACCACTCGACCGCATCTTCGAACGTCTTAGTACTGGACCCTCTCTCATTCGTGATCGGAAGGTTCTCTGGCATTCATATGTTCCAGATGAATTACCTCATCGTGAAGAACAAATCACCCAGATTGGAAGTATTTTGGCAACTGGATTGAAGGGAAGTCGCCCATCTAACGTATTTGTGTATGGTAAACCAGGAACTGGAAAAACGGCAGTTACTCGGTATGTTCTTCGAGAATTGACAACCAAATTTGGGGAGCTTCAGTTACCTTTCAAATCGGTGTATTTGAATTGTCGTAACGTTGATACTGATTATCGTGTTCTGGCCAGGATATGTGCGGAGTTGGGTCAAAAGGTTCCTTTTACTGGGTTGCCAACTGATGAAGTTCACTCTCGTCTAGTTGAGTTGTTGGAAAGCCAGGATTTACTCACGATTATTGTTCTTGATGAAGTAGACCGGTTGGTGTTGAAGAGTGGGGATGACACTCTGTATAAGTTAACACGAATTAATTATGAGCTATCAAATGCACGTGTTAGTTTAATTGGAATTTCTAATGATCTTCGGTTTCCAGAATATTTGGATCCTCGGGTGTTGAGTAGTTTAAGCGAGGAAAAGGTAATTTTTCATCCCTATACAGCATTACAGTTGCAGGATATCTTACGACGTCGTAGTTCTCATGGTCTTAAAGATGGAATCCTTGAGGAGCCTGGTGTAATTAATTTGTGTGCGGCATTGGCAGCACGTGAAGAGGGTGATGCAAGACGCGCTTTAGATCTATTTCGGGTTTCAGTCGAGGTCGCTGAACGCGAAGGAAGTAAAGATGTTTCAGTTGAACATGTTGAAAAGGCGCGTTTAAGCATTGAACGAGACACCGTACTCGAAGTGCTCCGTACCCTCCCTTTACAACAAAAATTGGTTCTTTATGCTGTGTATATTTTAGAACGGTACAAACATCCACATCCTGTAACGGGTGAAGTTCAAGATGTGTATGGTGATTTATGCAACGAATTAGGAATCGACTCATTGACACAGCGTCGTGTTAGTGATCTTATCAATGATTTGGATGCCATTGGACTAGTAAATGCTAAGGTAGTCAGTAAAGGGAGGTATGGCCGGACGAAGATTATTCGGTTGAGCGTTTCAAATAAAATGGTGGCTGAAGTTTTAGAACGTGATAGCCGAATTAAAACGCTCTCAAATTATACACCGAAAAATCTTGGAAAATAATTGTCTGATAATGAGGTTTTGTGTGTGTTTGGTATTCCACGTGATTCCATTCGTTTGGTGGATTATGCGTTTCGGGCATTAGGAAAAAAGGCTATTCCTTTATGGCAATTAATTTTTTTTCTTTCTTTTGATTTAAGACAAATGCCTCCTTCTAAAGCAAAGAAATTAATTCATGATTTGCACGTTAAAGGAAAGATTGTGTTTAAGGATGACTTAGTCTCATTATCTCCAGACCTTATAATTGAATCAACACAATCTGCTCCGGCTTCTACAGAAAATTTAGGGGATTTACTCCGACATTTTGTTAGCAATTCACGCCTTTCACGTGCTGTTGGGATGAGCGATCAGGCCATAGAAATCAAAATGGCTTCGCAAAACCCATTAAGATTAGAAGCGACAGTACATGGGTCCCAGGATTATATTCTTGTTCTTGACGAGGCTCAAAGGCAAATTCATCATAATTGTCCCGATTGGAAACGAGTAAGTGTCCTTCACCGATTTTGCAAGCATATTGCGAAATTATTTTTGCTATTAGAAAATGATGCGTCGATTAGGGTTTTACAATCTTTACAAGAGGAATCGTGGGATTTCATTCAGCTCTGAATGAAATTCAAAGTTTTTACATTAAGTGTTTGGAGATTGACAAGGGGAATGATTCCAGGTGTTGGTTCGATTCCGATAAGTTTCTGATAATTAGTTTGGCTCTGAAAGGTCCCTGAATTAATTAGAAGGGTTTTCCTGTAACTTCCTACACTGGTCACGTGAACATGTCCGCAATGGAGTATATCGGGTACCTCATCGATAACTAGCCAATCACGGGGCTCGGGAGCTAAGGTAGTCCCAATTCGGTCATCTTTCTTTTTTCCATAAATGGGTGCAAGGTGTCTACCACGCAGCATTTCTCGCATTGCAACAAACCTCGCCTCCAATTCAGGTTTAGAAAGAGCAGCCATGATATCTACTAAACTATCACCGTGATAGATCAGGACATTGACGCCATGAAGACTCACCTGTGAAGGGCATCCCAGTGAGGTTACTTCAGTCCCAGACTCGTTGAGTGCACTTAGAAACTGTTCATCAATTGCAGGTCGCGGTAAAGCTAATCGAACTCCATCATGATTACCAGGTGTAATTAAGACATGAATATGATTAGGGATTTCTTGAAGAAGACGATTCAGTCCCTGGAATTGACTATCAAGGTCATGAATGGTAATTTCATCAAGTTGGTTCGGATAAATTCCAATTCCATCTACAAGGTCGCCATTTATTATGATATATTTCACATTACCCGCTAGCTCAATGTGTTCCTTACTCCCTTCCTTTCCTTGTAACCAATCGAGAACTTTTTGGAATATTTTATCAAGAAAATGCTGACTTCCATAGTGTATATCAGAGATAAGTAAAGCACTAATGTCTTCTTTAGCACGATTATTTCGGCGATTAGATGGGATGTCGGGGAGAAATAGATCCTTTGCTATAAGCATTTCAGAGCTGATGTGTGCACCTTCGATGCAGAGCACTTGGTCAAGTAAAATTAATTTTGCTTTTGAAATGAGATTTGGGTCTCGTTGCTGCACAATGACAGTGACTCGTCCTGTAAGGTCGTCTAATTCTATAGCAATATTCCCACTTTTTGTAGTAGTTTTTTTCGTGACCTGACCAACAATTTTGACTGTTCGTTCTTTATCGTTAGTTGTGTTCTTCTTAGCTTTCATTGCATCTTTGATGTCAATTATTCCCTTTCCATCTACTCGTTGGCTTATGATATCACGCAAGCGGTAATATCGATCTTGAAAATTTAAAAGAAAGTCATCAATAGTGCCCTTGCCTTGTAATTCGGGTGTAGGGTCCTTGAGAATCTTGATTTCCGATTTTATGCTTTCTGCTGGTTGTCTCTTGCTGGTTAACCGTGTTATTGGTTTGGTTGGTTCCGTTTCTTTTTTTTCGGCTATTTCAGGTGGTTCAATATGAGGTAATTGAAAATGAGTGGGTTTGAGAACAGGTGTTTCTAAAGGGTGAATTTTGTTTGATGATAGAAAGGTATCCACAATCTGGTTTGGATTTTGTTCTTTTTGTAACATATCTAAGGTTTCTGGGCTAATTTGGAATCCAGCTTTGATCAATTTCGCAACAGCTGTTTGTATGTTGGTTTCTTCTGTTGGCACGACTTATCGCCAATACACCAATGGGCAGTTATCTTTTTTGTAGAGTTCGGTTAGGATGATATCATAAGTAACCTGAACAAATATTATCTGGAATTCGATTAGTGGTGGTATTTATGGAGGCAAGGAAGTTACAACAAGTTGGAGCGACTTTTCTTCTCTCGGTTCCCAAACATTGGGTCGAAGAACAAGGACTGAAAAAAGGCTCAATGATTATTGTACATGAACGCGTGGATGGAATGCTTATTATTGACCCTGGTTTAGTTGAAGAACCATTGAAATTACGAAGTGTAATCACTAATCCATCGAATTTAGCTCGTAATATTTTAGCAGGGTATCTTGCCGGGAATGACGTTATTGAGGTTAATCTTGGGGGTGAAATGACTCCAGCTTTAAAACGTGAAGTCAAGCGCATGTCACAATTTTTGGTTGGAGTTGAGATTATGGAAGAGGATGCATCTACAATGACACTTCAATGTCTAATTCCACGAAGCATTGACTCTCGAACCTACTTACGACGTACTTATGGTATCGCTGCGAAGATGCATGAAGACGCAATACGCGCGTTTATTCGGAATGATCAAGAACTGGCACTAGATGTGATTAACCGAGATCGCGAAGTAGACCGATTATATTTCCTTGTTGTTCGTCAGCTCCGGAAAGCTATTGCATCACCCACAGGTGACCTAATACTTTCCCCACTAAATCTCCTCGATTATCGGCTTGTAGCCAAGGAAGTTGAAGCTATTGCAGATGGGTGTGCGAGTATCGCTGAACAAGTAATAACCGAAGGATATGTGGTTCCTCCTCGTCCCTTTGCACGGGTTCTAACGGAAATCAGTCAAGAAGTCCTCCTTGCACATCGAGAAGCAATTACAGCGGTTATTCAACAAGATAATAATAGGGCCCGCCGTGTCATCGCGCTTCAAGAAAAAATTTCAAGGCTTGTTGTTGAAATCACTGAGGTATTAGCGAAACAGGATACATCCGTATTACCTGTATTTGATCGGGTAATTCATAATCTGGAACGAATCTTTGAATCTAGTATTGATATTGCAGACCTTGTAATATGAATAAATATCTAGTGGCGCGGAGTAGGGGATTTGAACCCCTGCGACCAGATGGTCACTGGATAACCCGAAATATCTCGAGTCCAGCGCGTTACCGCTCCGCCAACTCCGCTAGAATTTTGAATATGACAGTACTCGCCAATAAACGTTTTTTCTCCTTTTTATCTCGTCTCACCCAAACACTTTATTTTCCTAGTGGCGTCCCACATCATAAATAGGTGAATCCCTTTGGTCCAATTAAAAGACGTTACAGCTATACAAAGAAAGTATAAAATCATTGGGCGCCAAGACATAATAACCCAATGTCTTGCTTCGGATCAGGCAGATAAACATCTTCTTATCGAAGGACCAGTTGGTGTTGGCAAAACTACAGTTGCCTCAGCTATAGCTGATTTCTTAGGACGCTCCTTTTTCCGAGTTGATGGGGATGAGCGTTACACTTCAGCAAAGTTGGTTGGTTGGTTTGATCCCCCCGTTGTGTTACAACAAGGTTATACACGCGACACTTTCGTTCCAGGTCCATTAATTGAAACCATGGAAACAGGTGGGGTGCTTTTTATCAATGAAATTAATCGGATGCCCGAAGCAACGCAAAATACATTACTTCCTGTGATGGATGAAGGGCGCTTACATGTACCCAAATTAGGTATAATCCATGCCAAAAATGGATTCCGCATTATTGCCACACAAAATCCTGAAGCTAGTGTTGGTGTTACACCTCTTGGTGAGGCGCTGCGCGATCGTTATGTTTGGTTGTACTTAAATTATCATTCGGAATCGGAAGAACAAGAAATTGTTAAAATTAACACTGGTATTAAAGATGAAGGTATTGTCAATATTGCCGTAGCAATTACACGTGCGACACGTGATTATGTTGACATTTTACGAGGGGCTAGCGTTCGGGGAGCAATAGATACCGCTAGTCTATACAAACAACTTCCCGGGGATGGTCATAAAGTTTGGGAACAGGCAGCTGTGATGTCTCTGGTCCCTAAAATCGAACTGAATGATAATGCTCAAAAATCACCAGTTGAAGTTATACTAACTATAGTAAAATCAATTTTAGTAAATTTTTAATCACCGAGGAGGCGATGACCTCCGATGACGTGCCAATTGTACTTTCAGGGACCATTTCAGATGAGAAATTATTTGAATCGGAAATCCGGGCTAGTGGGCGTGATTTCCAATATTATCTGCGGTTGGGACGGACATTTGATTATACTACTGCAAAACAAATGGCTGAACTAGCCATCGAATTCGGTAACGTTTCCGCGTTACAAGCCTTGGCTCAACTCCAACCGATTGGCACTAGTGAAGCGATTTCCAGTCAAAATGGCGTTCACTTGATTGCACGTTCAGCCCGTGAAGGTAACGTCGCCGCACCCTTACTCTTTTTTCAACTTCGACATCAAATTCGAGGAAAATATCGAGAAATCTTCCGAAAACTTGCCCGTGCGACCATTATCCATTCGGCGCTTCGGATAAGTGGTCGCGGTTTACGACCTGAAACAATTCAAAATGTTCCTTTCCATCCTGGTCTCGATGAATTCGATCTAGATTCTACGCTTGAGGAAACCCTTCTAAAACCCAAATATGTTAGCTACACCAACATTGTTGGCATCGAGCGTGTAGCACGAAAAAAAATCGGAACCATTATTCTCGATACCTCAGGATCTATGGCAGGTTCCAAACTGCTTACTGCTGCCACAGCAGCTGCAGTTGCTGCATACCATCTTCGGCATGATAAATACGCGCTCATTGCCTTCAACACCGTCGCGAGTACTATCAAATCAATGGACCAACATATCACCATTGACTCAATCGTTGATACGATCCTTGATACCGAACCCGCAGGTTATACAAATATTGC
>JABXGY010000459.1 GCA_016550395.1 archaeon
AGAAGCGGTAACCCCATATATGGAGTGTGTTTTTAGAACAGGCATATTGATTACTTTCAACCTTTCTTCGTACCCCGCACCGCTCCATATGCCCTTTTTAAAGCTAACATACGTTCCGAATTGTGTCCTAAATTTCGGATAAGAAACATAAATCCCAGTTTCAGGATCAGGATCATCATACAATATATAGCCATCTCTCATGTCTCCCTCAGAATATTCGTCTACTCTCACGCCCCTAATTGGTATCCAAGTATAAGTGGAAACATCGAAATCTTGTGAGAACATATTAACAACATCTTGAGTTGACTGAGCAGGATCTTCGGCGTTGCTTTCTGGCCAATTCATATTTCCTTGCCATTGACCATTGTCCGCTACAACAATTTCACCGATGAAACCGTCAGGATGGTTAACTAACGCCTGAATTAGCTCCTTCAAAATGTCCGTGTTGGTGCCTCCCCGGTAGGGCCATTCCTCATTGATCTTTATCAGAACCACATCGTTGTTCGCAATTAACCCGTTGGGTCCCTGATTTTCTCCATTTGTGTCTGACTTGTAGAAGAGCAAACCGTTAGAACCCATGAGATTTATTAGTTCACCAACATGCGCGTATGCACGTCCGTTCATAACATACAGGTTTGAAGTTGGAGAGCTGCCTGCCGCCATTGGTTCGAGGGAAAGATGAATCTCTTGATTGGGATTAGCTGCTCCAGCAAGTTGCATGCTTCCCAGAAACTGCACACTGCTTAGAACTATGTTTACTAGAATTATTAATATTGCAATCGCCATCACTTTTTTGGAGATGAAGTTCTTTGTTTTTGTAAGAATTGAGGTTAACCAGAGTGGGATAGAAAAAACCAGCAATATTGAGCTATTTGCCAAAGCTGCTCTCTGACAGGGATATGTCATTCTCGATGGTTTTGTGCCAGTTCGAAAAATGAACCAGGCGAGAGACGCCACACCAAATAAAATTAAGTGCTTATTCATAGAACTGTTCTCATTTGCTGGCAATTTTTTCTTATGATGCTTCTTCAACTGTTCGTAGCCTTCAATTCAACTAACCTGACATTGGCCTCTTATTGATAAAAGTTTTTAATTTCGCCAAGCTGTTAGTTTCAGAATGTATTTTAGGTGTATTTTCTATGAGATAGCTTTCACACCTTACGGAAAAATAGGGATTCAGAGGGGGAGATGCCGCTATTGCCGCAATCGGCGCAGTTGCATTCGAATCTATTCAAAAAAGAGAATTGGTTGTAGGAGACATCTCCACACCTAGCCGAGTGTACCTCACAGTCAGGATGTTATTGTGCGGTCAAATATTAATGTTGGTTCAATGGGTTTCTAAGTTATTATTCACAACCCATGCAACGGAAAAACGGTTTTCTTCACTTGCCTGATGCTTTCTCGTACCTTCCTTAGGATGGCTGGATTCTGAGCTTTTATGTCTTTGTCGAAAAGTTCTTTGTACAACTTCACCTTCGGTATGATGCCGGCCACGGTGATAAACATTAATGCCCAACATCTGGAAACGTTGCTCGGTTCGTAGCCTCCGCCACCGAATATTAGATATCTCCCACCTGATACTCTGTGAGCCAACTGATGGAGCGTTGAGCTAACTTCCACGTAAGATTTCGTGGTCAAAGATAAACCCACCAAGGGATCCTGATAATGGGTGTCCACCCCGAACTGGTTCAGTAGGATTTCTGGCCTATACTTTTCGAGCAAAGGTGGTACTATCTCATTGAACGCTTCAAGGTAGGCTTCATCAAAAGTCCCCACCGTTAAAGGCACGTTCACGGAATATCCCTTCCCGTCACCTTCACCTATTTCATGGACACTCCCAGTTCCAGGATAAAATCTCCCGAATAAACCCCCTCCGTATCTATGCAGCGAAATTGTAAGTATCGGCTCCTTGTAAAATGTCCATTGCGTTCCATCTCCGTGGTGCCCGTCCACATCAACTATGGCAATCCGCTTCAAACCGTATCTCTGTTGAAGATGTCTCGCAGCTACTGCAACATCGTTAAAAACACAGAAACCCGCAGCGCCACTCCTCCTTGCATGATGCAAACCTCCACCAACGTTAAACGCGTGTTCAACCTCACCTCGCATAATGAGATCCGCGCCCAATATTGATCCACCCACCTTCGCGCATGTCGCCTCATAAACTCCTCTTCTGGCAGGGGTA
>JABXGY010000076.1 GCA_016550395.1 archaeon
TACTAGCGGGGAATGCACAAGATTACCAACGAGTAGGAAATCTCGAACCGCACCCAATGCCCGGAGGTGATCTTGCTTCGCAATACCCGTTCCGAATGCTTATGGGAATTCTATCTAAGAAATATTCGCAAGCACAATTAGAACGTACGTTTCAAAAAGAAGCAAAAATTGCTTTACCTCAAGGCCAATTGGAGTTACAAAACGTCATCACCCAAACATACCAAAAAATCAACACCCCTTTAACATCGAGCACTGGCAGAATTCTTGATGCTTTAGCAGCTCTCCTTCAAGTTTCCTACAAAAGGACATACGAAGGCGAACCAGCAATCCGCTTCGAAGCCTATGCAAACTCAGGAAAGAATAACCCTAAAATTCATTTAGAAATCCCTGTGACCAAACATGAATCCTTATACCTTCTTGATACAGGAACCCTGGTTGACCAAGTTTTGCAGAAACGCTCAGAAATACAGGGTCCTGATCTAGCGTTAGCAGCCCACCAAAAACTTGGTCAAGCCCTAGCTAATATCGCCATAAAATCAGCTAATGCGCGCGGATTAAATCGAATCGGTTTTTCAGGTGGAGTAGCATACAATAAGATCTTGACTAAAACCATTCAAAATGCCGTCGAAGGAGAAGGGTTGACCTTTTTACTCCACAAACATGTACCCCCAGGTGACGCAGGAACATCAATAGGACAATCTCTTGTGGCCCGCTCCCGAATTAGTTGAATTCGTTTTGTTTGAATAAACGTATTTGTTGAATAAAGACTGTTTCATTTATTTCAATGAATTCATTAATTTCCAGTGGAAATCATCCAAAACTAATATAAATACCGGTTTATTATCTAGACGCAGAGTTGTGGTTTAATGGCAGCTACTCGATCAACACAACAAACCAGACATGGTGCGCAAAAAGGCAAAAACCGACCAAGCTCAACAACAGTACAAACCACTGTACCATCAAACTCTAAAGAAAACATCATTGACTTACTCCGAGAAAAAGGAGCCTTAACAAGGGGTGACATCACAACCAAAACGGGGATCCCACGTACAACCGTATACGATACACTGATGAACCTCCTCATTTCCGGGGTAATTGAAAAATACGTGGAAAAAAACGGTCGTCGTGGCAGACCATCTGTTTATTATCAACTTGTTTAATTCCTAACAACTAAGCCCCTTCATTTCCACTGGAACCTCATTTATTAGGTTTTTCTGTTATAATCTAGAAATAATAGAAAATGCGCAAAGCCATTCTCTGAAACATTAAGAAATGGCTTCTAGAAACGGGAAACTATTAATACATCTTAAGCAAAAAACGAATGGGTACTATTCTTCGAATAACATTTTTATCAGCACAAACTTCTTTATTTCTTCGACTTCCAGTGGAAATGAAGGGGAGTAATGCTATAATCTCATTATCTGTTTTTAATGCCTCATAAGATCCATTATCTATTCCATTCAATAAAAAGTTTATAACTATAGTTCATAATTTTTAAAAGAAATTACATAGACGAGAAAGAATTGACATTATAAAATTTAAACAACAACTGTAGTTATACTTTTGTGGCCAGGATTGTGGCAATCTCTTCTTCTAGTAATTCGATGTTAACCCGATATTCACGTTGTGCAGGTGATCCACGACGTGTAAGGTTACCATCGTCGTGCATTCGTCGTAGGTATTGAGATGCAGTGGCTAACCGTAGAGTGGTATGGAAGGTACGATTGTAGAGTTCTTGGATATCACTGGAGGTAAACCATCCGTGCCGGCAGTGACGGAGCACAA
>JABXGY010000460.1 GCA_016550395.1 archaeon
CAAGTCGATGTTCCAGAACTGGTGTGATGGTTTCTAAGAACCGTTTTATGGAAGGGATTCGAACATACCAGGCATATGGCTTTTCAAATTTTGACCGGCTAAGTCCTTCGAGAGCCGGCTGAATTGCAGGTCGTGAAGGTCGATAAATTCGTATGGGTAATCTGCGTTGTTTAGCGATAGTTTTCAGAAAGCGTAGCATTGAGATGATATAGGTTAGATCTTCAACCCAAAGCTCATTTACTTCAACAAAGCCCCAGCCAATCGAGAGCATAAAAGATCCTACCACGGCCTTGTCCCGTTTTACCACGAAGAAGCGATAGACGGAATCATCTCCAAGGTTCCCGTGGGTCAGATATTGGTAGTCAGCCGGTCTGATTTTCCGGTAGAAATCCAGATAGGAGTTGTGGTGATCTCGCGCCTTAAGATACTGATTAAAGGTCTGATCTGTGATCTCTTCGACGACAACGGGTTCTTCCTGACCTTTTTTGAGTCGGGGGATTAGTTCAGTTGGAACGGTAATGGATCCACACCAAGTAATTCCATATTCATATCCTAGGTTTCGATAAAAAAACGGAATTCCGATGATTACGAGAAGCGGGAGTTGATATTCTTCCACCCGTTGTTCGAAGAGCTCATTGAGACGTCGAATGAACCCTCGATGACGGTACTCTGGGAGTGTGGTGACAATTTCCATGTGTCCTACAGGAAATTCATTCCCATTGAGCACACAAGTTGATCGAACCAAGCAGAAGTATGCAGCAACCTTGTCTTTCTTTGTATCCATAATAAGGAAGTGATCAGATGGTAGTAAATCGGGATGATAGTTAAAGAGTCGGTCAATCATTGAACCGATTGCTTTTCCAAAAACCTTTTTTACAGTGTTCTCAATTGCTTTCTGATCTGCTGTGGTTGCAGGACGCATGATGAAGCCGTCACCTAAATCGTGTTGCATTTTTAGTATCACTTCTAGTTAGTTAGCGTTCGGAGTATAACCTCCTATAAATTGTATATAGGTGATTTGACTCAATTAACAGGATATGAATTGTCGACCAAAACCCAACATTTTAAGATGACCAGCCCCTTTTCACTGGAGGTTATTCAAAGACCAAGGAGAGCCTGGATTATCATGACGCGGTTTAAGTACTATACTATTTATCGATGCAAACATTGTGGCAATCAGATTCGCGTTCATGGTAAATTAACCTCGAAACTCATACTGCCTTCGGGGATTACTGTATGCTGTAATCGTCCACGTTTAGTGCGTGAGCGTGCAGTTCTCATCAACGAGTATAAAAAAGAACAAATGCAATCACAAGATGAACCTATGCCTTCAGTTTCAGCTAAACAAAAAAGCCTAAGTGATTATTCAAAGAAAAAATAGCATTGATTTTGGAGATTCATAAAACGGTATATCGAGGATGATGATGGGTCTTAGGTATCGGAGCAGGATAGGCGCCATCTTGCGAGGTATAAGCTAGTAGTGCATCTGTTACTGATGTAGCAGCAAAAAAGCGAGGTGCCCGACGAAGAGGACCTGCGAGGATGAAGTTCGCTCCATGGCATTGTAAATATGTACATAGTGCTGGGGCCAGGTAGCGTTTTGCAGCTGGAGATATTAATGAAGCGCGTTGCCATAAGGCTACACTATTTGCAGAACCCGCACCAACTGGTAGCCCCAATTCTGCTTTAACAAATCGCATTGCAGCAGTGGCAATACTAAGTCCAGCTAAATCAAGGGCCACCGTATCAATTAGAGGTTTAGTGATGTTTGCTCTCTCCGCTTTCATTAATAACCCTTCATCTTCAGAATTTCCTTTTAACACTGTTATTCGCCCTTGGGGTCGAATATCAAGCGGATTATGAGCCAGAATGATTGCAGCTTGGATTTTTGCTGATTGAAGGGCCTCGAATTCTTCATTAGTTGTATGGTGACTGATTGCATCGAAAATGGCTAACTCCGCTCTTCCAGTCTCATCCACATGAGACACTCCAGCTAATCTGGCTTCACGTGAACTACTATCAATGAGAAACGGAATGTTTTCGGCGACTTCAGAAAGGAAGGTAAGGTATGTCCTCATCGCCTCAGAAGTTTCGGCGAGTACATCGAGAATTAAGGGATTCCCAGTTGTTTGACTTAATTTATTTGCCCGATTGATGTAGCGTTTAGCTTGTTTTTCATTAAACCGACCAACTTTGTGATCTGATACGATTCGATCACCACGATGAAATATGGACAAAATGAGTGTTGTCGGATACTCGCCGCGGCGTCCCCCGAGTACGATATCTCCGATTTGGATTGTTTTTGGTTCGACAGGGCTTGATTGCTGATTCATTCATATTGCCTCCCATGAAGTCTCTAGTAATTCTCTAGATGGTATGAGGACAGGATTTTAAGTGCTCCTTCGGAGAGGGATACCAGATAAACGAACGCTTTTATGGAAAAGTTTCCTTCTGCATGTTTCTCGCGTAACAGAGATGAAGCTGGTCTTGTCAATTTCTTCAGTGAATGCCAACCAGGTGTACTCCAAGCCTTATCTGAGGCAAATTCTTCTTCTTGCCCTAGCGCAGGCTATCTTGATGCTTGCGTATGGAGCAGTCTTACCCATACTTCCTTATTATCTCATTGAGTTTGGAGCCGGTTCATTTGAATATGGTTTATTGGTCGCGACTTTCTCGGTTTTTGCATTTATTGCTGCAGGACCTTTTGGTTCCTTATCTGATCGGATTGGTCGCAAACGTGTCATTTTGATATCATTAATTGGGTCAAGTATCTCTCTGACGATCTTTGGGTTGGCAAATTCGATTATCGTACTTTTCGTTGCTCGGGCCACGGAGGGATTCTTTACTGCTGGACTATGGCCCGCAGGTGATGCTCTCGTGACAGACATTGTTCCACCGGAAAAACGTGGAAGTGCGTGGGGTGTGCTTCTTGCGGGACGAACATCTGGAATGATATTCGGTCCAACTTTAGGTGGTTTACTTGCGTTTTTTACGGGCGTAAGATTTCCCTTTTTATTTAATGCTGCTCTTGCAGTTATCGCTTTGTTGCTCTGTTTGGTATTCATCCGAGAGCCACCACGTTCCCTCAGAGCTTCAGATCCCACGGAACTAGCACTAAGAGATGCTGAACAATCACTATTAGATAAGCTCAAGGATTCATTCAAGACCTACCAAAACGTTCTCGCCGTTGGAGGCTTACTCCTATCGGTCGCAATACTAGTACGATTCACCAGAATATTTTCAATTGCAACTGTTGAACCTATGTTTTCTATTTATACCTCTGATCCCCGAACCTTCGGATTTTCACCCTTGGAATTGGGGATATTTTTCTTCTTCTTCGCTTCGTCGAATGCAATCAGTCAACTATTCTTTGGTCGACTATCAGACTCGATTGGACATTCTGTGCCAATGGCTCTTTCAGGCATAGTCACAGCAATTGGTCTGTTACTCTCACTTATAGCCACTACACCTTATGACCTCTTTATGGTGGCAGTCATTCTTGGCGTTGGTGGGGCAATGGCACTTCCATCGACAGCAGCCGTTGCAGCAGAAGCCGCTCCACCAACAGAACGAGGACGAGTTATGGGACTGCTGGGCATGGCTGGAAGCGCAGCACGAGCAACTGGACCAATTCTTGGTGGTTTCTTTTATGCCCATATTTTATCTGTCACTGACAATCCCTTTCAAGCTGCCTTACTACCGCTAACATTCGCTATTCTTGCTGGGATAATTGGGACCCTTGTAGTTATTCCGTTAATGCTTAAGAATCGTACAAAGACAACAGCTGCACCTATGGAAAAAAGAGTTAAGCATTACCATCAAGCATGAAAGCTAAGCCTTTTAGGGAAGTTGCTTGCCGAGTGAATAGCGGTGAGTATCTATGTATGGTTGGGATCACGTACTTCTCACAACTGTTGGATTTATCGCTAGCTGGATTGTATTGCAATTCTTCTTTCCGACACTGTTACCCGCCGCATTCAGTTTCTGGTTTCTCCTAGTAGTCTGGGTTGGTGGCATTTTTCCGGATTTTGACCTTCATTGGAAACCACTTCTCGGACATCGTTCAGTAGTAACACACAGTATCTTAGCTCCATTATTCATTGTAGGCTTATTCTTCGCCCCCATTTACTTCTTTGGATGGTGGGTACCAATCGACCGCTTTTTCATCACTGTCTTCCTTCTTGGCTGTGCTGGACACTTATTACTCGACCTTGCACCTAGTAGTACCTCAGTTCTAAACCGTTTTCTCAAGAATCCACTTGAAGCCATTGTATATATTGAAAAAAGCCAAAAAGCTCCTCCTGGTAACATTACTTATATCCCCAAAAAATACGAAAGGGGATGGCTAATCGGAAACGCGATAACATTAATTGTGATTGCATTTGTACTCTATTGGGTATTCCTTACCTTCTTTCCTTAATCGCTTTAGCAAGGACTTCCATTAGGTCTGAAACTTCCATCATTGGAGAATTACCATGACGCTGGGTCTCAGCAAAATGTAATTTACAATTGGGACACGCTGAAACAAGATGATCAGCTGTAAGGTTGGCTGCATCCACGAGTCGTTTATTTGTAATCTCCTCAGCTAGATTAGGAAAGGTTTTTGGTAAAGCGCCTCCTCCACCGCAACAATCGGCAAACTCCTTGTTATGAGGAAATTCAACTAAATCACTCCCAGGTAAAAGTTGTAGTAATTGCCGAGGTTGGTTATAGACACCTAATTCACGTCCTAGATGGCAGGGATCATGATAGATCACTTTTTGTGGAGATACCTTCGCCTTTGAATTCCTAAGCGTAGTTAAGAGGGGAACAAGTTTCTGCCGATGCCTGCTTAAGAACTCGGTTATATGAAGTACTTTGACTTTCTTAGAAAGTGGTACCCCAATTTCTGGATAATCTTGTCGGAGGGCTCGAGCACATCCTGGGCAAGTTGTAATGACGGTTTTTGCCCCACTTTGGGTGATTGCGGACACGTTTTGTTCTGCTAAGGATTTAGCAGTTTCAGTAAATCCCGCCCGAATGAGTGGTGACCCACAACAGACTTCTCCTTGTTCACCAGTAAGAAAATTAATGGGGATATTCATAGCAGTGAGTACCTTGGATGTTGCTAGGGCAATTTCTGGGTGACGATAAGCGGTTGTGCATCCTACGAAATACACTAAGTCACTAGTCGCAGCCAAGTCTCTGATAATACTTTGTAGCTGTGAAAATCGGTTAGCATGGGGTTCGCTGTAGACATTTGAGTATCGAGTAACACTATTATCCAGTTGTAATGTACCGGTGGGTGCACGGTGTTCTGTCACTACTCGCTCTCGAGCTAATTCAATAATGCGTGGGAGTTCATGGCGAGGTTTACACCAAGCTTTACAGGCACCACAGAGATTACACTGGTAAAGCCGATCCACTGCAGCTTCAGTTAATGCACTTTTACCACCTCTATATAATTCAATAATTAACGCCCGACCAACGGGACTACAGGCATCAGATCGCGTAATGAGGTGTGTAGGACAGGAGTGTCGACACATGCGACTGCATAAGCTACAAAGCCGACTAATCTTCGCATATTCCTCAAGAGAGGCGGTCATTAAGAAGTCCCCTCCACTGGATAATGAGATGAATCATTCCCCAATCCTAGTTTCCCGGGGTTCATGATGTTATTCGGATCTAAATAATCCTTAATCGCCTGGAGAAGAGCAAAACCAGAGGATCCGTGTTCTCTGGGCATCCATTGAGCCTTTAAAAGCCCCACACCATGTTGATGACTGAGGGTGCCACCAGCCCGATGAGCTGCCTCTAAACCTGCATTCCAGATTTGTTCATATTTTTCTTCTACTTCATGGGGATCGCCACCATGACCCACGAAGATGACGTAAATATTGCCTCCATCCGGGTAAAAATGTGAAAAGTGGCTCATTGTACTCACTCCGAAGGCTTCGATGGCTTCACGCATTGCCCAATACATTTTCTCAAGATTTGCATAACTTGCTGCTACATCAAGCACATCATAGAGCATGCCAGGACCCATGTTTAGGCTAGATGGATAATAAAGGTCGAAGCGGTTTTTCCACCAATGCTTTGAAGGTCTAGGACCTAAATCCTTTGCACCACCTTCAAGGCAGAGTTTTTTAACTGTGCGTTTTTCGAGTCGCACAAGATCCTTAGTTGAGCTATAGATGAAATTGAGAACACAGGTACCTTCTGATGGAGGCTGAAATCGACTGAGAACAAACCGGGTCTCATTTTCATCATAAAGTCGAATAAGTGCAGGTTTCATGTCCCGACGGAAGACTTGCTTGACAGCCTCCATACCTGAATGTAAGTCTGGAAACAAATAAGAAGCATACTGAGTGGATTCGGGAAGAGGAGCTATTCGTAGGGTGAGTTCGGTGATGAACCCATAAACTCCTTCTGATC
>JABXGY010000461.1 GCA_016550395.1 archaeon
ATGGTGCAGGATCGGTTGATACAGTTATGGATATCATTGGTGCAGCTGTAGCATTAGAACAGCTTGAGATTGTGAACCCGAAGACAACAAAATATTTTGTATTGCCAATTGCAGTTGGTGGAGGAACCTTTCTTAGCGGACATGGACAGCTTGCTGCACCAGGTCCTGCTGTCACGCATATCCTGTCAAATGCTAAGCTAGTTTTCAAGGGAGGTCCGCTTCAACGCGAATTAACTACACCTACAGGGGCATCTCTTTTAGCGGCTTTAGGCCCAAGTTCAGTACCTGTGTATCCAACTATGCGCCCATTAGCTGTCGGGTATGGCGGAGGAACCGGAGAATTACCTGAAATTCCCAACCTTCTTCGACTAGTAATAGGAGAATCCCTTCCCGAACTCCGGTTTTATCAGGATCAAGTTATTATTCTCGAAACCAACGTCGATGATGTATCCGGGGAAATCCTCGGTTATGTGATAAATCGATTAATGCAAACGGGGGCAAAAGATGTCACAATTCTGCCAACAGTTACAAAAAAGAATCGTCCTGGCCATCTGATTTCAGTTATTGCTGCACCTGAGAACGAAGAGACTCTTACACATCTACTGCTTGCTGAAACTGGCAGCCTGGGTGTTCGAGTGTTCAGAAGTGATCGCCATCTCCTTGCCAGAGAAATGCATGATGTGCGAATTAGCGTTGATAACCAAGAAGTGACTATCAGCGTGAAAATCGCTACTGACCGAACAGGAGCTGTTCTCCAGGTCAAGGCTGAATATGAAGATGTGAAAAAGGCTGCAGAAAAGACTGGTAAGTCATTAGCCCAGATTGCTCAAGAAGCGGAATCAATGGCTCGCCAAAAATTCAGAACGAAGGGAAAATAAAGAAAATGTCACAAAAGAGTTTGTCTAGGCTCAGTGAAAAACGAGCGAGTGTCGTTACTCGCCTTCAAGAGCTTGAGAGTGTAGTAGTAGCGTTATCAGGTGGAGTCGATAGCGCTGTTGTTGCCGCCTTGGCATTTGAAGTCCTGAAGGATAAGGCTTTGGCTTTGACTTTTGATTCGCCGCTAATTACACCTGAAGAAATTGATGACGCACGTTCTGTAGCGAGAACTATTGGTATACGCCATCAGGTTCAACCTATTGATGAACTCAAAGTTGAATCCATTGTTACAAATTCAATGCAAAGATGTTATCAGTGTAAGCTTCACCGATTCCGGCAAGCACGAGTAATTGCCCTCAAACTTGGAATTGAATCGGTTGTTGATGGGTCAACTAAAAGTGATGAGGGGGAATTTCGACCTGGACTGCAAGCTATTGATGAATTAGGGATCATTAGCCCGTTACGTGAAGCAGGGATAAACAAGTCTGAAGCAAGGCAACTCGCTCGAGAGTTTGGGCTTCCTGTGGCGGATAAGCCATCCAACAGTTGTCTGGCAACACGGATTCCCTACGATGAGCCCCTAACTGAGGAGCGCCTTTCTCGTATTGCCGCAGCAGAAAAAGCCATTCATGATGTTATCGATGTTGGTATATTACGAGTTCGCGATCATGGAACCCTTGCGCGTATTGAAGTATCCTCTGAGAACATACCTCGAATCCTAGAAAGTGAAGTCGCTCAACACATTGTGCAACAACTCAGTACAATTGGCTATGAATTTATTACGGTTGATCTCCGTGGCTACCGATTTGGCAGCTTTGACGAAGACCAAACCCAAACTGAATAAAGCCCTCGAAGTGTAAGCGAAACATAGAGACTAGCTTTCATCGTGGTTTATGTGGAATGCGAGATATCGATAGACAGTGAGAAAAACTTGCCAAAAGAGCATCGAATCACTCGATGACATGTTCGAAGAGATAATGAATCATGATTAATTTTCACGTTTAATTCATAGCTTAGCAGCATTGAATGCGGCAAAAGGCGTTAAGAGCTCTTCGGCAGTGAGTGATCCATGATTAGAAATCAGCCCATGACTAGGGAGAAGCCCCCAAGGTTCACTTGAATCATTTTCGCGTTCGACTCTTAATGTTGCACCATCTCGCCCAATGAGAAGCAAATCTCCCAGTCGTTGGATTATTCGTTTTGAACTTGGAACGGGAAGTAGCTTAGCGTGATTGAGATCTTTTTCGTCGAATATTAGTGCCCGATCCTCAACATGTTCTATGAGCCATTGTTTTAGTTTTCGTCGTTTACTGGCGGTTTGGCAATAGAAGTGATTGATTCGACCAGAATGACCGGGGGGAACTTTTAGGGTATC
>JABXGY010000462.1 GCA_016550395.1 archaeon
GATTCAATGAACGCGAGTATTCGATGTATAATTATTAATACTTTCTCAACATTCGAAAATAGGCTCTCGTTCTTTGAGAAAATTAATGTAAATTCTATTACTCCTAGGTGGTTTTTATTATACCGATTGGTTTGTCACCAATTGTCTGTGGACAATAGATCGTACAGCTATCAGACTAACTGATCGGTCCTTATATCCATGAATGATTTCCATCAAAGTTAGGGTGGAATGAAAGAAGTTGCTTGCCAGTAACTGAGACTAATGATTTGACAGTTAGTAACCTGCGATCCATAAGTTGCGATCCATTCAGTGTTAGTGCCTTCCGCATAATGAATAGGGATGAAGTATCGTGGTTCGATGGCATTAAGAGCTTGGACAACTTCTTCGTTAGCCATAGTCTGACATCCAGGTCCGAGAGGGAGGAGAGCTAAATCAACTTCACCTGTTAATTGATAGTATTCCGGAATGTTTTTTGAATCTCCAGCATGGAATATAACAAAGCCGTTGATATCGATTATGTAACTGGTCCAGTTCGCTTCCTCTGGATGACTGGCAGGATACCCTTGGAGAGAAAATGTGTACATATAGAACGCTGTAATCGTGATGTGTCCCACTTGGAGTTGGTCCTCAGGATTAACGCCAATTCCATCGTGAACTGAAATCTCTACGCTCATATTCTCTGGAAAAATATTCACTGTTCCCTCCTTCTGCAATAAATTAACCATGGAACCCTGGTAATGATCACCATGGGGATGTGTAATCAACACAGCATCAGCAGGTAAGTCCCCATACGTTGAATCTAAGTTAATCGGATCCACATAAATGCGTATCCCCTGGTGTTCAATCATCACCCCAGCATTATCTAACAATGTGAATCGAATTGAATTGGCATTCTGGTTTAAGAAAGAAAACGCTACAACGGAAGATCCCACGACGACAATAATGATAATCGCTGTTACAGTGAAGGTAATTTTCATTCGTTTTGAAAGGCTCATATCAGTTTGTTAAATTTCATGAAATATATTTTCATGGAATCCGATTAGTTCGGAATTTCGCTTTAAAATGAGCTCTAGTTCCGATATTCGAACTAAATGGTTCGGTTTGAAACAAACGATTCAAACTTGTAATATCTAGAATTCTTCACTTGTAAGACGCTTATCTTTTTATATCGAATATAATGACCTACGACTCAGATGGAGGATACCATCTTGGAAGATAGAGAAGCACTCATTGAATATCTCAAGCATATGATTGCTCATGAGCACGCTATTGTGAAAGCAGCTAAAGAAACTGTCAAAGATATTAAAAGTGAATTTGTAAAGCAGTTAATCGAGTCCATCAGTCTTGACTCCCTAAAACACGCTTTATTGTTCAACTCTATTATCACCTATATGACATCAGAATCACCATTCATCTCCGAAGATCAACGTGATGAAATTGGGAAGAAAATCAAAGAACACATCAAGTTGGAGAATGAAGCGATTCGGGGTCTTAGTGAGAAACTCCCTCAGATTGTGGATCCAAATGTTGAAACAATGATTCGCTATATTCTCACAGATGAACGGCGACACCATCGTTTACTGCGACAAATCTATAATTATGTCAATCAAGAGGAAACGCTTACCACCGAAGTTCTTTGGAAACTCATGTTTAAGGAAGTCTAATCTTAAGTCTTCTTGATTGGCTGGCGAATTACAGTTCGTAATTTTTCGGGTGCAGTTCGTCGTGGATCACTTAGGTAAATTTCATGATGTTTTCCACACAGTTCATAACCTTGGTCGAAAGCGTATTGGTGCATCGCTTCAATTACTGGACCTTCTTCAGAGAAGGAACCAATATGCATCACTTGAACCGAGATTCCTTCATGGTAGATCTCCAACCGCATCTTTGACAGTGCAACTGGATTGTTCTTTTTTTGCACTACTTCGATGGCATCGTTATAGTGGTCTTGGGTCACTTCGGGTGGTTGCATAATCATGGAGGTCCAGAGCCATTCGTCTTTTCGATTGGTGTTGAGAAATGCTTCCATATCCTTAGCCCACCATAATCCTTCAAGGGGCATTACTGTGTAATCGATGATTCTAGCCTTTTTTAGGGCGAATTTCAAC
>JABXGY010000463.1 GCA_016550395.1 archaeon
AAAAGGATTACAACTTTCATTATTTTTTCCCTTGAAACACCGGCGTAGTTCTTCAAGTACCTCTTTTGGGGTTTCGAGACGCGCAATGGCCTCATCATCCATTAAAAATAGAAAGTTCTCTCTAAGAAATTGCATCAGTTTTGGATCGCTTGAGACTAAATCATCGGAGCCAATAGGTGTTATCCAAGAAGGAAAATCCAAAACCACAGCCATAAACTGGTCCCCAAACAATGCCTTGCATCGTTCATTCTCTTCCTGGGCTTTCTGTATATCGCCAAGGAGAACAAGACAAGAAATATAATTCTGGCGATCTCTAGTATTCAAGGAATCGTTTTGCAGAGATGCTTCAACTAATTCGAGGGCTCTATCGAAGTTGCCTACTGAAAGATAATGATAAGGATGTACTACCTGATGTTTCAACGATGGGTCGGTTGTCAGTTCAAGAGCCTTACGATAGGCCGATTCCGCTTCAATCCACTCCCCATTGCTAGTTTTTATAGAGCCCAATGAAAAGTATCCGGCCGGCAAAGTCGGCTCAAGTTCAATGGCCTTCATTGCGGCATCCAGCGCGACATCTTGCTCACGAACAAAATTGGGACTAAAAGCACCAAAAGCGTTATTAATCTGCGCCTTCAATGACCATGCAAGTGCAAATTCTGGGTCTAATGCTATTGCAGCATTAATTGATTCAAGAGCAAGACTTAAATTCAAGGGGCCACTTTGGTATTGTCCTTGGGCAATCAAATAGTGCTCATATGCTTCCACGTTCTCAGTGCCACCCAATTGTGGACGAGTCCCCTCAATTCCAAATGTTACTTTAAGCTCATCAGCAACGGAATTAGCAATATCTTCCTGTACTGCAAAGATATCCTTTAACTCGCGGTCATAGGTCTTTGACCAGAGGTGAAAACCATCAGATGCGCGAACCAGCTGGGCAGTGACCCGAAGCATGCTGTCTGCCTTCCTCACACTACCTTCAAGGATATGCGCGACCCCGAGTTCGTTAGCAATCTCATTGACCTTTTTATCAGATCCTTTAAAGGTAAAAGATGATGTCCTTGCAGTAACACGCAGATCGGGTATATTTGTGAGGCTGTTGAGCATTTCTTCTGACAGGCCGTCTACAAAGTATTCCTGATCAGGATCTGGTGAGAGATTCACAAACGGGATTACTGCGTTGGTCTTTTTAGTTTGCACTTCATCAACGACGGATGGAGCTTGCTCTGGAATCTTCGTAACTACTTCTGGCTTGACGGCTTGTCGGTCAATATAAAAGTCCTTAACTAGGATGAAGCCCACAGCTAGTACGAGTAGTCCGGTGACTATGTAATTGAGCTTCTGTCTTGTCAGGTGTGTAATGCTTTCATGTAGTGGTACTTCCTTGGTCAATTTAAGACCGTCAGGTGTTATCTCAAATGCCCAAGCGAAAAGAAGGATAAGTGGAAAACCAATGATGAGAAGGACAATTACTAAGGTCACTGCCCAAGATGGTAAATTTAGGTGAGGAAAGACAATGGCTGCAGCCTGTACAATCAACCACGCAACAATTAGGTAGGCAATACCAACCTTATAGACATTGCGTCTTTTAAGCTCCTTCCAGAAACTCATACCGACCTCCCGTAAAAATGTTAACGGAAAGGTGAAAAGTTGAGGGAATTATATAAAAAATCGGATTTTTAGACAAGAATAATGCTTCTTTAAAATCTACATGTTGTGGTTGGGAGGAAAGGTGTCTAAACGGCAAGATTCTTGCCAAATGAGCGTCCAGTAACCATCTAATATTTATTGCATAATACGTTTTATATTCTAAAGCTCATCGGATATATCAGTCACACTCAAAATCGCCGTTATCCAGCTGATGACAGATATCCGGCCAACCGAACTCGTTCCAATAGTCGACTAGGCCTATCTCTCTGACGAGATCTTTGAATCTGGGCAGTTGTCTAACCTCATGATATACCGGATACCAGACGTGAAATAACCCATTAGCATCTATGCTAACTGCTTTCTTTATGGCATCCATTGCAAACTCGGGATCGCCGAAATAGGCTGCCCAAGATGCAATATAATAAAATTCTGCACCAATTAGATTATCGCCATTTGTATAAATTTGGCGTAGCTCTGAAAGCACCTCTTCCGGAGAGTTGAGATGCTCCTTTATAATATCAGAGGTCGGGTGGGACCAAACTATCTCATTGTGGGATATAGAATCCCCGGCGCCAAGACGAAGATGCGTTATGTGAATATCACCCAAACTCCACGGATCCCCGAATAATGCCCTGCTGCGTTCATACTCTTCTTCAGCTCGCTTCATATCTCCGAGAAGGCCGAAACTTACAAAATAATGAAGGCGGAGATTTTGGTTGAGGGGATCGTTTTGTAGCATCTCTTCAGTGAGTTCATTGGC
>JABXGY010000077.1 GCA_016550395.1 archaeon
CAAAAGGTGACTATTTTGATCCTGAGGAGGGTATTAAGATTAATGTTGTTGATTTACCCGGCTCATATACTATTATCAGCCCTACTTCCGATGATGAAAAAGTTACCCTCCGCTATTTGCAGCAGGATACACCTGATGTCATCGTAAATGTTGTTGATGCTACTAATCTTCCCAGAAATCTCCTGTTAACACTTGCATTATTGGAGTTAAACATCCCTGTTGTTGTCTGTCTCAACCAAGTCGACCTTGCTCAACGTATGGGCATTAATATTGATGTTGGGGCTCTCGAGGGGTTACTCGGTGTTCCTGTCATTCCTACTGTGGCAATTCATGGAACACATCTAAAACTCCTACTCCGAACCGCAGCAAAAATTACAGTACAAAAATCAGATCAAAAACCTAGACGAATGCTCTTTCCTGATGGCATTGAGGCTAAGCTTCGACGTCTCGAACAATCTTTGGCGAAGATGCAACTTTGTCCTTTGAATCTACCGTTACGTATCGTTTCGCAACAACTTCTTGAAGAGTACGCAGAATGTGCACAATGCATTGAATCAAGAATGGACCAAGAAGAAGCACTTAATCTTATACAAAGAACTCGTGACGAAATTGAAACTGAATTTCAAGCTGATGTTGTGTTAGTATTAGGTGAAAAACGCCTGGACTATGCTAATTATATTACCGAACGTGCACAGAAAGGGAAAGGCGAACGCGTTCCCTTCACCGAACGCATTTCAGCTGTTCTTACCCATCGAATCTGGGGTCTTCCCATTGCTGTGTTAATATTAATTGGATCCCTTCTGTTCATATTCGCGATAGGAGATATATTTGACGCCACTATTGGTGAATTCTGGGGCACGTTCATTAACCCTACAGCAGAATATCTCATTGGCACATATATCCCCTGGCCGATTATTCAAATTATACTTTTATACGGGCTAGTTTATGGGCTGCAAGGGTGGCTCTTTGTTGCCATTCCATTCGTTGCAACCTTCTACATTCTCCTCTCCATAATGGAAGACACGGGCTATCTAGCCCGAGTTGCCTTTCTCCTAGATGCATTTATGCACCGTGTTGGTCTTCATGGTCGTGCTATTATCCCTATGCTAACAGGGATGGGCTGCAATGTTCCCGCAGTCCTTGGCAGCCGTATCCTCAACACTAAACGAGAACGTCTGATCGCTGGATTTCTAATTGTCCTTGTCCCTTGTTCCGCCCAACTCGCTGTCATACTTGGAACCGTCGCGCTTTATGGTTCCATCATCTTCGCATTCATCATTTATGCAATCATCGTAGGTATCATCATCGGACTCGGTGCTCTCCTACAACACACTCTTCCTGGTGCTTCACATGGTTTAGTAATGGAAATTCCTCCATTACGACTTCCACAACCCAAACCTATTTTGAAAAAAACCTGGCTCCGATTTAAAGAATTCGTCTACATCGCCCTTCCCATGATTATCATAGGCAGCGCAATTCTAGGTGTACTCCTAGAATTTGGCTATCTCAACCTGATTATTGTTCCTATGGCTCCACTCGTTGTTGGGTGGCTTGGACTTCCTCCTGAGACTGCAGCCGCTCTAGTCTATGGGATACTCCGCAAGGAATTAACTGTCGAACTCCTTATAGTCCTCGCTGGAGGGAGTATCGCCTCTTTCATGACCATCCGCCAAATGTTCGTCTTCGCTCTCATTACCACAATTTATGTTCCTTGCATTGCTACAATTGCAGTACTCTATCGAGAGTACGGTTGGAAATACACTTTAATGCTAGCTGTGACAACCGTAGCAATTGCTTTTACTCTCGGAGGTTTCGTGAACTTGCTGCTCATCAATCTAGGACTACCATAACCTTCAAAAGGCGAAGATAAAATAGAAATAATATCTAAATAATAAAAAATTGGAGGAAATAGTATCATGACTATGTATCGTTGTCCTATGTGTGGAAAAACATTCGAGAAAGCTCAAGCCGTTGGCTGTGCAGGCTGCATGATGGCCCGTGCATGTGGAGCAATTGCGTGTCCAGCGTGCGGATACGAGTTTCCAGCTGTTCCCGAGGAAGCCTAAAGAGCTTTCCTGAATGTTGGAAAGGGGGAGTTTTACCCCCTTCAAAGGCTTTTTCTTTTTAACCTTTAATGGATTATACAAGGTCGATTACTTTGGCTCTGCGGCTTAGAAATTCTGTGTGGATCTCATTTATCTATCTACTCACATTTTCCATGGCAATCCCTGTTTTCACACCTTCAATGAGTTTTATTGCTGATCCAGAATTTGAAGTACCGGGTTCTCTTTCTCTGCAAGAGTATGATATTGGCAATGAGATCAGGGCTATGCCGGGTTCCAAGAAGGCTCTCTCTTATCCAACACCCCTTACCAATTATACAATTGATGCTTTTTTGCAGGAATGGAGTCACATCGTAAACGGGTCAACTACGATCACCTATGTGAATCATGCGGACTCAGGGTTAGCAGAAATGTATTTTCATTTATACCCTAATGCTTTCAAACCATATGGGCAAATAGATGTGAAACAAGTCGAATATCAGGGGGCTCCAATTCCATACAGTTTAGATGGAACAGACCAGCAGTTGCTACGTGTTGTTTTGGATTCTGGACCCGGTCCTGGTGTTCTAAATCCAAATAACAATGTCACGTTGATGATTAAGTGGGAAGTGTTGGTCCCCGAGTCAAAGGATCGATTTGGCTGGTTTCACCGCGGTAGTCCCTTTGAGTTTCTCGCGTACAACATGGGGAATTGGCACCCAATCGTCTGTGTCTATGATGATCGTGGTTGGCATACTGCTCCATACACTTTCATGGGGGAGAGCTTCTACAGTGACGTTGCCACTTATGATTTCACCCTGAGTGTTCCTGCCAATTACATCGTGGCAGCTACTGGTGAACTTCAAGATATCAGTTCAGAAATAAGCAGACGTGATTGGCATTTCACTACTGGACCAGTTCGGGATTTCACGTGGTGTGCTAGCCCCGACTATCAAACTGCTAGTATACTAGTTAATGGAGTAAACGTGACCAGTTACTTCGTTCCTGAACACAATCTAGGAGGACTTCGTACACTTGAGGTCGCAGAAGAGTGTTTAGAAATCTTTGGCAACTTATTTGGTCCCTATGCTTGGGCAAGTTTACGAATTGTGGAAGCAGATTTCTGGGCTGGTGGAATGGAATACCCTCAACTCGTCATGATTGGTCAAAGCCTATATGATAGCCCAGAGGGGATTTCGAACTTGGCTGCGGTAACAGCACATGAAATCGGTCATGAATGGATTCCCTTTTCTATCGGTACTGATAGCTATACAGAACCCTGGATTGATGAAGGATTCGCCTCATTTTGCGAATATGTTTGGGTTGAATATGTATATGGTCAATCAGATCGCGCAGAATATCGGTTGCATGATTTAGAATATTATTGGAACTTTGTTGCTGGTAATGGTGATGTGATTATCAACCAATCAATGCTATTCTGGGAATCTGAGCCATTTAGATACTATCCTTTTGTTTACCTCAAGGCATCGTTAGTGTACGATATGCTGCGGCATCAAGTAGGAAATACCACTTTTTATCAAGCATGGCAGTACATCTATGATCATGTCTTGCACCAGAATGTTCGTGCCTCCACGATTCAAGAATTATTTGAAGCGGCTTTAAGCGAATCCCTTGATTGGTTTTTTGACCAATGGGTGTTCGGAAGCGGGGTAATTACTCTGAGTCTAGGCAATGTTAGCTATCAGCAATCTGTGTGGGGTTGGCTGATTAGCTTTGACCTATATCAAATTGAATCAGCTCCTATTGCTCTCTGGGTCCCGATCACCATTAGCACTAGGATGGGCAACGAATCTTTTTGGGTGTGGAAAAGTGCTGAATCCGTCACCAGTCATACCCTACTCGTTACCCAAGAACCTCTGACCTTGATGCTAGATCCCCATCAATATCTCCTTTGTCAGTATCTCACTTCTTCTATACCACTAATTGTGATACCTGGGATTCCCCTTCCTTATGTTATTGTAGGAGGATTAGGTATTGCGATGCTAGTGGGTGCTGGGATACTAATTTGGAGATGGAGACGAAAATAATCTAGCCCATTGACACATTCATACCATTCACAGTATATTCAAAGTCGTCTCAACGCACTTTATCATTAATGATATTGAGTCCATATTTTGAATAGTGTGTTATAGATTGATTTTTTCCTTGACCTTTCGCATATCTTCTTCAAGTCGTTCCACTCGAACGATTACCTGTCGAAGCAAGGCTACTATATCCAGGCTAGGACCCCGGGTCAAATCTTGGGGTTTAATGGGTTGTGGTCCACGACGACGAAGAGGATCCAAATCTTCCGGGTCGAATTCATCCACTTTTGATACCACTCCAAAGGAATATGCTATGGTTCCCTTAATCAGAGACTGTGTTTATGTGTTTCTTCGAGTTACAAGCCACGTAGATAATCTGGGCGTAATCGAGCTAAAATTTGAGGGTCATCTAGAACTCGGTCGATTGCAACAAGAAGTTGTTCCCGATCTTTGGATAGGATGCCACGAAGAGGAAGATAATTTGATGCATGATTAGTCCGAAAAACACAATTTGTTAATTTCGTAAGTCCTGTGAGCAGTAGTCGAAGTTCATGTAAGATTTCAACAGGATCTAAAGATAGGAATTCTCCTCGTTGAGCTTGAGTATAGAGTTCGGTGCCTGGAACAAGCATCAAAGTGAGGGCAGCAAGATATGGTGGATCAATCACATTAATTGTAGCTGCAGTGTTGACAGCATGTTGTTCACTTTTCGATTTTCCACCTAAACCCAAAATGATGATAGGTGAAATGGTAAATCCTGCCTGTTTAAGACGAAGGCTCATGCTAATATGTTCGTCGTTAGTGATGCCCTTATTGACCTGCTTAAGGAACTCATCATCACCGGATTCAAATCCCATATAAATGAGTTCTAAACCTGCTTTTCGAATATCCCTCAGTTCTTCATCGGTTTTTCTCTGAACATTGGTACCACTGGCATAGATACTGATTCGTTTTACATCTGGGAATTCTTTAGATAACAAATTGAGAATCTCAAGTAATTGAGTTGAGGTAAGGACAAAGGCGTCACCATCGGCAAGAAAAATGCGGTTGGGACGAAGTTTGTATTTTCTGGCAAG
>JABXGY010000464.1 GCA_016550395.1 archaeon
AGTCAGGGAATACGTGTCTCCCATCTAACTTCGCCATATTTCTAATTCTTCCAAAGTATTTTGGATAGTTATCTAGCTTTCATAATACTTATCATCCCTCGGACTAATCTGATTCCGATTAATATGGACCCTAAAAAAATCCTTTTAAAAGAAATATCCGACAGAGTTGGAGACAAAATCAGTGAACAAATTGTCGCCGAGAAAGTGAATCAATTCGTTAGGTATGGCAAATTGTTTCTCCTCTTTGAAGTGATGAACTTAAGGAAGGAAATTGAAAGAACTAAAGAAGAGATGCAATCAATTATAGATGCGATGGAATCTAGAAAACTGAAAGCAGCTATCTAACCAACTCTACACGCATTTCAACTAGTCTTTGATTGTTCACGTACTATCAGGATAATTTCACGGTCTTCTCCAAGGAAGCAAACGAGAAATCTTTTGACACTTTTTCCCCATCTCGTAAACTAAGGATGAACGATCGCATGTTCACGATATGTTCTGCCCAATTGGTTCGTAACTCTGTTAAGAAATTCTGATAGTCTGTATAGTTTTTGTGCACTGAAATTATCACTCCGTTCATATCCATGCCCAACCCTGCACTGGCAAAAACTATTTCATCGTGTTTCTTGGCCCAATCTCTTTCTTTATTCTTGAGACTTTTTAGACTCTCACTGGTGGATGCTTTCATGTTGGTGAAGGTTAATGCCGCTATTTCATATCCAATTCTGTCTAAGCTTGGAATGGCAGTGAATTGCTTTATTAGTCCTGTTTCAACGAGCTTCGTTCTTTTCCTAGTTATGGTTGGTTGTGACACCCCCACAACTTTGGCTATTTCTCTGTCGCTTCTTTTGCAATTCTTCACGAACTCAAATAAGAGTTTGAGATCAGATTTTTTGATTTTTGCTTTCATACTTAATCACTCCTGTTATTAGATTCAAAAAGGGGAATATGCATATATTTAAAATTTTTGTTGAATAAGATGTTTAATCCTTAGTGCAACATTAATTTTACCTTGAGATAGAATACGATGGACGGTACTTGATACAAAACTGTTTTTTAATCCTTCAAAAACGCTGCACAAATAAGAAGGGAAAAATCCAAGCTTATATTTAAAAACTAGGAGTACAAGTTGGTTATTGCTGTTGGGGTCGTGGTCCAGTTTGGTCTAAGATTCGCGCCTGGGGCGTGCGAGGTCCGGGGTTCAAATCCCCGCGACCCCACCAAATCATTTTATATTTTTGAAGGATAAATCTGCACTACTGATAGTGAGAACATGATTGAAACGGAGTTCATGATCAAAACCGAGGATTTGCACAAGCGTTTCAAGAATGTTAAGGCTGTTCAGGGCGTCAACCTCAATGTGAAAAAGGGCGATGTCTATGGCTTTCTGGGACCCAATGGTGCAGGAAAAACGACAACAATCAAGATGATTCTGGGTCTGACCCATCCTGATTCAGGGAATGTGTTCATCAAGGGAAAGAACATTGCTGAATATGGAGTAGACCTTAGGGCCAGTATCGGGTACTTGCCTGAACGCGCACAGCTTTACAAGAACCTTACTGCCATCCAGACCCTCAACTTCTTCGCTGAGCTCAGAAAGGTAGACAAGAAGGAATGTGACGAGTTGCTATCCAAGGTTGGGCTCACCAAGTGGAGAGACGCCAAGGTAGGCACTTTCTCAAAGGGAATGGTGCAGCTTCTTGGCATCGGCCAGGCATTGCTAGGAGACCCCGAATTGCTAATTCTTGACGAGCCGACTTCGGGACTTGATCCGAGATGGTCCAGGGTTCTAAAAGACATCATCCTCGAAAAAAACTCAAAGGGCACTACCGTATTCTTCTCATCCCACCTTTTGTTTGAAGTGCAGGAACTGTGCAAGCGGGTAGCCATCCTCAACAAAGGCCAGCTTATCATCGAGGACACGGTGGACAAGATTAGCGAGGGTGTATATCTAAAGCCACAACTCATTCTCAGAATACAGGGAGATACACAAGCGGCCGTCAACATACTAAGAGGGGGAGGTTTCGATTGCCAGCTTGTCGGAAACCAGCTCAAGGTCCCCGTGGAATCTGACCAAAAAATCAAGGTATTGAATCTGTTACAGGAGAACGGAGTTGTCATCGAAGACTTTAGGACCGAGGAACCATCGCTTGAAGCGGCCTTTTTACAGTATATTGGCGATGAGGCCAGTGTAGGAGGTGATATCAATGAAGCCTGAGTTCAATATCAGCAATGCCATCACTATCGCCAAGAAGGAGTTCATGGACAACCTGCGTAATAACTGGATTATGATTCTCACGTTCTTGTTCATCATTCTAACACTTGTGATTTCGTTCGTGAGTGGTGGAGGTTCGTTCGGAGATATCGATATAAC
>JABXGY010000465.1 GCA_016550395.1 archaeon
GGTAGGATGGTGCTACCAACCCTCTCATTTACAAGTTTTATCGTTGGAACACCAGGGGTATTAACAGGTCTTCTCCTAGTTGACATCGGGGTTACCTTCAATCGCCCCGTGGGGATTATCGGACAAATACGAACCCTCTCATCCATCATTGCATTGTTGACAGCTCTCGCTGTCGGTGTACTAAGCGTCAAGTATAACCCGAAGGACCTTTTGATGCTGGGATTAGGACTGCTTTTAATCTCCGCTCTCGGATGCTGTTCAGCGAACAGCTTCCTAATGCTTCTACTTTTGTACCCAATAAATGGACTTGGCCTACCATTGGTTACTCCTATGACACGCACACTCATAGCTGAATATTTCCCAGAAGAAGAAAGAGCAGGTTCAATGGGGTGGTTAATTGCAGGTGGCTCACTCTCATGGGTGGTAGGAGCTCAGGTGATAACGTATCTCGCGGGAATTGGAGGCTGGCGACTCCCATATGCAGCGTTCATTGTGACCACTCTAGTCATTGGATTAATATGTGTGAAACAGTTTTTGCCAGAGCCAGATGTTGGTGACCGAAGAACACGTGTAAACTTGACTGACGGAGTCAAAGCAGTGATGACCAATAGATCAGCAGTCAGTTGTCTAATCAGCACCATTCTCCGCATTGCCTCCTTCCAGTTAATATTATCGTATTCAGCTTCCTTTCTCCGTCAACAATTCATGTTGTCCAGAGAGATAACCTCCATCTTAATCACAATCAGTGCTTTATGTTACACATTTGGTAGTTTAATTTCGGGACGGGTAGTGCAAAAGCTCGGTAGGAAACGGGTGACAGTAATTTTTTCATTACTGGCGGGAGTTTTCTTCGGTCTATTGACTAATGTTGGAAATCAATGGCTTACTTACGTAGTTTACTTTCTTGGGCCATTCTGTATGGGAATTGGTGCTCCATCTGTGGTAAGCCTGTTCCTTGAACAAATTCCCAGCTATAGAAGCTCCATGATGGCATTCAACACTGCGTCTGCAAACATGGGGGGAGCTATAGGAGCAGCACTTGGTGGCGCTATTCTTTTATGGAGTAGTTATTCAATTCTAGGGATAGTCCTTGGCTCATTAGGAGTCTTTGGATCATTACTAATCTACTTCTTCGTAAAAGATACATAATCTCTAATTTAACTGGTATATGCGTGCGCATAAAGAAAAAAAATCGGAAAAATCCATATCAATATATGGTTTGGACTGTCCAAAACGTTATAGACTCTGAAAAGTAAAACGTAAAATATGGTAATTCCTCATCATAAATTTGGTCTGACCTCAATTGCTAAAGTGAGTAATTCTCAAGAACTAAGGCAGGTTTTAAATGACCCCTGGCTCGAATCCGAGTCCATAATAATCAAACCAAACTGGGCAACAACAGAATTAGGGTACTTCGCTGACGCTGAGACACTGAAAATGTTATTTGAAGCACTCGACTCCAAAATCACCATAACAGAGTCCCACATATTCACACGCTCCCAAACCTATCCTGAAAAAGGAATGAACTTCAATGTCGGTGAAAAGGAACTTAGTGCAGCGTCGTTCCTATTCGGTAAGGGTTGGAATTGGTTAATAAGAAATCCAGACTGGGACTGGTTCAAGAATGGCGGATACTGGGACTGGATCAGGAAAGAAGAAAAAGACTTTCTCGATGATTTCGGTTTCACAGACCTGTTCCAAGAGTTCAATGTAGACTATGTCAACGTAACGGATGAGGTCTGGAGTGGAAGAATTGCAGATCCCGAGGATGTAAAGAGGGCTGTTGAGTCTCGCTACGATCCAGTTCAATCAAAAAAACTCTATGACATGGTTCCGAAGAAGCTCTTCAAACTGCGAGGTTCAACTTTCATAAGCTTCGCTAGTCTGCTACATCATGCTTCTTTCACATTGAAGAACATGTTTGGCATGATCCCTGATCCCATAAGATCCTGGTGGCATGGTCCCAAGAGTAAAAAAACCGCATCCAGCATCGTTGACATCAACAGGGTTTACCACTCTCTCTTCAACGTATATGGAATCTGTGAGGCTTTGAAAAATACGGCACATCACAATCCTGAAGGCGAGTACAGATCGAGATTTTTATCGGATGTTGTATACGACATCGTCAAGGATATGGGGATAGTGGTCTTTGGGAGAAACCTTGCGCATCTTGACGCTTTTCTCCTCAGTCTCATGGAAGGATCGATTTATGTTAGTGATGAGCTCAATCGTAAAACTATAATGTTAGCTCAAGAGGAGTTCGGTGCAATTGATCAAGATGTACTGTTAGCAGCAAAGATGAAGATGGGTGACTGGTTAAAACCTTAGTTCTGTTCCTATCTTGAAACCACTCAGATGTATTCTACCATTTCTTTTAGAAAATTGTTAAATATTAAATGGTATCCAGTGAAGTAGAGGTTATGTTAGGCTAACCTAAATTGGTTCTAACATAGCTTCTGCTCCAAGGTGGGGGCTATACAAGTACCAAGACATGAGGGAGAGGGTTAACCTAGAATGGTGGACATTGAGAAGGAAAAAGAGATCTTGAAAAAAATTCACCTAGACATGTTGGCAGACCATACGACTGACATAGACGAAGAAATGGGGTACATCGCCGAGGATGCCTTCGTGATACCGCCTAACGGACCAGCCGTAGTTGGAGCCGAGAACCTTAGAAAACTTCTCGAAGAGATGGTCAAGACAGAGGTCATATCAATGAGCGGTGGTCCAAAAAGGTTAGAGGTATCGAAGTCCGGAGACCTTGCATACGATATCGGATACTACCGTATCGTAAATAAAGGGGCTGAAGGTCTTGTGGTGGAAGAAGGATTCTTCGTAACCATATA
>JABXGY010000078.1 GCA_016550395.1 archaeon
AAAAATTCGAGTTCGTGGGGAGGAATGGAAGGCTCAAGCAGATGAGGCAATCACACGTAGTTCGCGAGTATGGGTACGTCGTGTTGAGGGCTTATCAGTTTATGTAACGATAACACAACCTGAATAACGTCTTTTACTCATTTGTCTGTTTCTGGGCTTGGAGAAGGGCATTGTTAGCTAATAGAAGAAAGGCGTCTTGGACACCTGTAGCTGTTGCAGCCGACGTTTCGAAATAAGGGAGATTCCACCATCGTTGAAGCATGTGAGCTGCCTCTTGTGGAACAATACGATTCTCTTCAATGTCCACCTTATTCCCTACAAGGACAATCTCACCCCGAGGGACTACACGCCGGAAATCATTGAACCAGTTGTGGAGTGTCATAAACGTTTCTGGTTTTGTAACATCGAATACCAGGAGTGCACCGTGTGCACCACTATAATAATGCCGTCGAACCTGTTGAAAAGAAGGCTGTCCAGCAATATCCCAAATTACTAATTTTACATGTTGTCTCTGGATATCCAAATCTTGAACAGCGAAACTCGCACCAAGTGATTGTTTATATTCAGGGGAGAAGGTGTTTTGAGTATATCGTAGAACCAGGGATGTTTTGCCTACGGCTCCGTCGCCCATCATGACTACCTTTAAGCCAAAGTCAGTAGGCTTATCCTTGATTCGTTGATGTACATCAGTGGGAGCGAGCTTCGACACGGTTACCCTTCCCAGGCGATTCCCTAAGCGGACTTAGGAATGAAGATGCATAAAGGTTTCGTTTGGGAATTTGAAGACTTGACCAGATTATTGGAAACTAACTTGGATTTTATATAAATTAGGGAAACGGAATAGGGACACCAATGATGAAAAACATGGCTAATCCTATTCCAATTGGTATCAAAGCACATATCATTGGAACCGGCAGACCGGGTATTGCTTGATTAGGACGTTTAACTACGATTTGTGTATTTATAAGACAGCCAATTAAAATTACAACAAGGGTTACTCCTGAGAATAACCAACCGAAGTAGCGAAGGGCATAAGATACTAGAGCGGCATAAACGATGAGATCACCTACACCAATAATGAGTGGTCCAATGACAAAGGTAAAGGCTGAACGCGCTTGTGCTTTTCGGTCAACATCCACCATTGCAGGTCCGAGTTTCACGGCAAATATGGTATCTTGAATAGCCAAAATGATGAGGATGGCGAGAGAGATAATACTCGTGAAGTTAACGGCTAAGAACACCCCAAGGATAATGCCATAAAAAACAAAGAGAACATTTCGTGCGGTTGAGCCAAGGGCATCTGTGAAAATAAAAACGAGTGAAAAAACTGAAAACATAATCGATGCCAATGCGAGAAGAGATAGATGAAGAGAATTCAATCCCTGAAAGAGCAGCAGAAGAAGAATAGCTTGTCCAATAAATACGGTGAGGATGAAGAAAAGAGGGGAGACAAAAGCTGCAATTAAGATCCGGTGAATGGTTTCACTCCCATGTTGAAATACATAAAACGTAGCAAGGGTTGCTAAGCCTCCTGCTAATCCAATCACTGATAAGATGATCAGAGTATCAATTGGACTTGTTATCGGCGGTAGAATTCCTGGATTTAGGAGAGGATTCGTGCTGATGACTAGGTAGGTGATAGCGAGAGAAAAAACCATAGCCAAGATAATAGGGTAAAGATACTGTAACCGTCTCCGCCAGCTTAGAAAAACATCGAGTTTTTCTACTTTTGTTTGTTCTGAAACCTTTGGGGGTAAATTTCTTGCATCCATGGAGCCACCATCAACCAGATACATTATAATGTTGCCGAAAGTGGCAAACAGCCATATCCGAAAAATATTCAAACTATTTGAAGTGTTTAAAAAAAAGAGAGGGTATAGGTGCCACCTTGGCACCTATATCAAGGGGAAGGGTTAGAATTCCTTCATATTGAACAACTACTTCTTGCGAAGATACCAGACACTACCAAGCAATACCACGACAATGACGAGAACTCCCACACCAATATAGAGTGGAAGATAACTCATTGGTGGTGCTTCTTGAGCAACGTGTCCGGAAACACCTGCATGGTAGTTCTCCCAGAAGTGTAGCTCGATGTATTCGCCTTCAACCCGGCGGTACCACTTGAATGGACCACAACCTACAGGTAACGGGTTCGTGAAGGTCACTGGACTGACAATTCCCCGCCAGATATGCTCTGGCATAATATTCCAGCCACGGAGGAAATCGAAGGCCCAATAACTTTTACTTTCAGTAGTAATTCGGACGGTCCAATCATCGAGGGCTTCGCAAGAGTTGAAGTATCTGAGAGCTGATGACATGATAGGAATGTTGTTGTCAGCAATGTAGTTGTAGGAAAATTCGACGTCATGGGCTGTCACTTTGCCTCCAAAATCACCGCCCATGTCATGCCAGTAAGCCGCTGGGTATTCTGGCTCGTCAGGATTACCGCGCATATAGAAGATGAATTCGAGTCCATCTTCAAGTTCGTTGATTTCGTATGCAGTCGCCAGACCAGCTGTTTCCAGACTGATTTCGTGGGTATATGGATTATCATTGCCCATTAATCCGGCATATACTTCTCCTGAGACATACTGTGCAACACCGAGAGTCGTGGCTAATGGGTTGCTTGTGTCTATTGGACCTTGAATATGAGTATTCCAGGTCCCACCAGTCCCGGTTGCTGGATCTCGTTGAGGATCGCCTTCAATTAGTCTAACTTTCCGTGGATTCCAGGTATTAGACATACCAGTGTTCCAACCAGGTGCAACCACAAAGTTTTCCCATCGATCGGTACGTTGAGCGCACACGATGTAGTTGTTATAGATGGGAATGATGGGGGCGTTTTCAACAATGATTTGTTGAGCTGCGTAGGCTGCATCAAGGACTTCATCGTAGTCAGGTGAGCTCATCATTAGAGAAATCTGATCATCATAGGTGTAATTACCCCAGGCAAGGTAGTTGCCATTAGGATTAGAAATGTCCTCACTAATCCACATGTCGAGGATGGTTGGATCTGGACTAGCACCCCAGGCAAAGAGAGTAGCATCGTAGGCTCGTGGAACGACGAAGACACGGTCCCACATGGCATTAGCTTGCATCGGTGAATTTGTGACCCGTAAGCCAGCCTGGTCCCAGTAGATGTTCATGGCAGTGCACAAAGCACCCCATTCAGGGATAGAAGCGGGCCAGATAATTTCCATCGTTCGTGGATTACCTTGTGGGTCTTCTCTGTAGCCGTCGCCGTCAAGATCGACCCAACCAGCTGCGTCGAGTTCAGCAATAGCTGCTTCAACGTTGGGATCTTTGAAGTTGGGTGTGGTGTTATTGTTCATCCAAACTCCTGCTGAGGGGGGAACCGGTGAGTCGATGGCAAAGCCGAGGCCACTCCACATAATGCTGGCACATTCGTGTTTATCCATTGCAAAAGCAATCGCACGGCGCCAAACCGTAGGCCAACGCTCGCAGTTAATTGATAGGTGCCCAAAGACAAACCGTTCGGATTGTGTAAGCAAGATATTTGGTTGTCCGGTCAAGTCCTCAACAGCTTCCGCGGTGAGAGGGTTGCTGATGTGGTCAATTTCACCTGCAAGAAGTGAAGCAACCTGTATATCCTCTCCTTCGATCACATGGAAAATCACTGCATCGACGTAGGGTCCCGTAGGATCAAAAGCCTCTTCTTGGACGGGAGCCGCAGTTGCGAAGGGAGCTGGTTCATAACCAGTGTACGACAGAAACATTGGTACGAGAGTTACGAGAATGAGGACACTAAGTAGTTGATAAATGCGTTTTCGCTCCAATTTGGTTTCAAACCTCTTGGCGTTTTTCCGAATCGTAGCTACTGCTACGATACCGTAAAAAAGAGATTGATGTTCCTTAAATCACTTGTCATACCGGTAGTAAAGAGCATATTTCGTTTCTCACCGGAGTAGAATGTGAACTCATGATAATAGAAATTAAGAGAAACCACAACCTTATCCTTGTCAAATGTCAAATATTTCTACCAATTGAGGGAAATTAAACCAAAAGATTACAAATTCACCTAAATTAACCTAAGAAGCACACGATTGATAGCAAAGTCACTAAGATTTTATTTAAAACTCGCCTTAGAACGGAAACTAAATGAGGTGATACTGATGTTCGGATGGACAGGGAAACTACTTCGTGTTGATTTAAGTACCGAGAAGATCAGCGAAGAAGTCATTCCAGAAGAAATTCTCCACCAATTCATCGGCGGGAAAGGAATAGGTACTTATTATCTCTTCAAAGAAGTACCTCCGCGTATTGATCCCTTAGGACCCCTGAATCGATTTTATCTAGTGACGGGTCCCCTTCAAGGAACTAAAATTCCCATCACGGGACGATGTGCTGCAGTGTCAAAAAGCCCCCTCACACAGCTATACATTGATAGCCAAATAGGCGGTCACCTTGGACCTGAATTAAAACGAGCCGGTTATGATATGCTCATCATCCAGGGCAAAGCGGGGAAACCGGTGTGGATAAACATTAGTCCTGATGAACGAGCCATTAATGATGCCACGCAGTTATGGGGAAAAACAACTCATGAAACCGAACTCGCCCTTCGAAAAGCGGAACCTAAAACGCGAGTTATTTCAACAGGTCCTGCGGGAGAAAAGCTTGTCCGATTCGCCTGTTTGACACATAATTTTTTCCGGAATTTCGGTCGGGGTGGATTAGGTACCGTCTTTGGTTCCAAGCAGTTGAAAGCGGTTGCCATCCGTGGAGATAAACGCCAAATCTCGACTCCGGATTCTCGAAAGGAATTAGAGCTTGTGAAACAGCTTTCACACCGAGCAAAGAAAGCAAAGGAACGGGGACATTCATTACATTTTCACGGTACATCTTGGCTTGTCCCCTATGCGAATGAAACAGGTCAGTTCCCTACCCACAACTTTCAAACAACTTATTTTGAAGGACATGAAAAAATCAGTGCAGAGCAGTTAGAAGCGAGTGTAGACAATCAAACCCGCAGAACGCCATGTGAGCTATGCGTTATCAGCTGCGCTTGGACAATTAAGAAAGAATTCCCCTGGGCTCCCACAGAAAAGACCGGGGAAATTGCTATGCCCGAGTATGAAAGTCTAGGGATGATTGGTGGAAATCTAGGTATAGATGACCCACAGACGATTATACAAGTCAACCATTTCTGCAATACAATAGGTCTAGATGTTATCAGCACGGGCAATGTCATCGGCCTACTCATGGAGGTAACTCAACGCGGGTTACTGCCCAAGGACCTGCAACCTTTGGGAATCCAATTTGGTGACAAGGAGGGGCTTGTGAACCTCCTACACAAAATCGTGGCGAGAGAAGGAATTGGCGACATTTTAGCTAATGGAACACGAATGTTCGCTGAGCAATTAGGGCCTGAGGTGGAAGCAATTGCGATCCACGGGAAAGGCCTTGAAGTTCCTGCCTGGGATCCCCGAGGGAAACGAGGATTAGGTCTGAGTTATGTTACGGCAGCGGCTGGAGCGAGTCATTTACGGGGTTGGCCTCGTACCACAAAACCACCTAATGACAAAGCGATTACTGTTCTGAATTCGCTCATCGAGGAGCAGAATTTGAAGATACTCAAAGACTCCTTGGTTATCTGTCATTTCACACACTCAATATCTCCTAAATTCAGCATTAAGGATTGTATGATGGTCCTTGAAACAGTCACTGGTATTTCTGCATCAATGGAATTAGTTACCCAAGCAGCTGAGCGAATCTGGCTCTTAGCCCGGTTGTTTAACATTCGCGAATATGATAATCCACCACGAGAATACGACATCCTACCACCACGGTTTATGCAAGAACCCATCCCTGATGGTCCCACCAAAGGTTACACTGCATTTATCAATCAACAAGACTTTAATGAATCACTCACAGAACTTTATAAACGACGAGGGTGTGACCCAGATGGCCGACCCACCCAGGAAGTCCTCAAAAAACTTAGACTCACAGCACTTCTGAAAGAGAACTAATCACCTGTTCATTTTTCACTTTCATCTAGGGGTGTCTAAGGATTATAAAGACCGCTCCAAGAATCAGAGAGAAGAAGCATGTGGGCTGGGCGTAATTCGCCACAAAACCACTATGTATAATAGGGGATATCACACACAATCATCAAGACTGTGACCCCCTTTGCTGAGCTCCCGAATACATTCGCAAGGTCTCCCCTCTCACACAGTCTGAATAAACCACTAGCATGCACCGTCGGAAGGAAGAACCATGCCCTCAGAACTTGAAAAAATCGAAGGCGTCGGACCTACCGTCGCCCAAAAACTCGAAGAATGCGGCTTCCGCACTATCGAAGGCATCGCCGCAGCCTCCGTCAAAGAACTCACGAGCCTTGCAGGCATCGGTGCTAGTACTGCTCAAAAGATCATCGAATCCGCCCAACGCCTCGCCAGTATCGGCCTTGAAACTGCCGATAAACTCTGGAAGAAACGCCAAACCATCGAACGCATCACCACCAACAGCCGAGAACTGGATGCGCTCCTCGGTGGAGGCATCGAAACCGGCTCCATGACCGAATTCGCCGGAGCCTTCCGATCAGGCAAAACACAAGTTTGCCACCAACTCTGTGTAAACGTCCAGCTCCCACCCGATCAGGGCGGTTGCGGAGCAACAGCTGCTTACATCGACTCAGAAGGCACCTTCCGTCCTGAACGCATTATCAACATGGCTCAAGCCAAGAATATCCCACCGAACCAGGCCCTAAAAAATATCATTGTCGGTCGTGCCTACAACAGTGATCACCAGATGCTCCTTGTCCAACAGATTCAAGACAATCCTGCCTTCGAAAAAGTCCGCCTCCTCATCGTCGACAGCCTCATCGGCCACTTCCGCGCTGAATACCTCGGCCGCGGCATGCTCGCCGAACGCCAACAAAAACTCAACAAACACCTCCACGACCTCCTCCGCGTCGCCGAAGTCACCAACATCGCCGTCGTCACCACCAACCAAGTACATGCACAACCTGACGTATTTTTCGGTGCGCCGGATCGTCCGACTGGGGGCCATATTGTTGCGCATGCTGCTCAGACGCGGATTTATTTGCGTAAGAGTAAGGCTGAAAGACGGATTGCAACTTTGATAGACTCACCATATCTTCCTGAGGGTGAAGCGCTGTTTACCATTGTTCCTAATGGTATTGCAGACGCTTAGCTACTTGAGACACTCTATTATTTGATATCTTTAGGCAGATACTTACGTAGGTGCGAAAAGGTTTCTATGAGCTCTGAGTTCACGTTATAACCATCGGCTAACACAATCTTTACGTCATGTTGGACTTTACTGTGTCTTAGCCATCCCGACATAGTCTTAATATTTCCTATAAAACCAGTTTCTTTTTGTACGCGACGTACAAGTTGATATCGTGGAAGTGTTGGATATTTCAGTCAGTATTCAAGAAATAGGAAGTAGGGTTGAATTTTCGAGTTATCAATTGAGATTCGTTCCAATCCATCTCGTATTATGCGGTTGATTGCTTTTTGGCTTATTACAATTCCTTGTTCATGATAGATTTTGATCCTGATTCTCTATCGTATGTAGTTGGGTGGGGCTGGGTAGCAGATTTATCTAATTATACGCCCTATTATTGGATGGGAAAATGAAGGGGTTTCTTAGGATTCTCGTTGTGTATTTTTCAATTGTGTTTAGCTTTTCTATTCTAACTGTTAGTATATGTAATCAGATTCCTTCAGTGTACAATCTTAATGGCGATTGGACAATCAACGCTTATGGCGCTTCTGTTGCAGTTCATCTGACAGCACCAGACACTGTTGTTACCATGACTGAAGTGTGGTTTAACGCATCTGCGCAGGTTGTGGCTCTGGATGATGAGTTCCCGTATAATGCGCGGTATGTCTACATCTACAATCTTTCCTATTTTCTTCAAACTCCGCTTGGCTCCCTTAATACGGGGACTAATAGTAACTCTGCGAATATGACAGTCGGTAGCGTAAGGACCGTTAGGAACCACGTCATTCTGAGTGCAGCTTCGTGTGGTCTTCTTCCTGGCGAATCAATCGTATTGACATATCATATTGGTGTAGAAATGGGGGTAGAGGTAGAAAATGGCACAATTTATTACCTTCAGAGAGATCTTCAATATCCCTTCCAAGTCATTGCAGGTCAGGATGCATTAGAGAGTCTACGAAGGCAGCAATCCTGGTATCAATATCTTGGGCTTAGTGTCTTTATTCTCATTGTGATAATCATCGCGTATTATGGTTACAAGAAAAAATAGTGCTGATGTTATGCTTGATAGAATTCTTGGTCGTGGATGGAAATTGAGTAGAGTGATTCGTGCAACGTCACTGTACAAGTTTTTGAGAGTGCAACAATAGTCCGTTGGATAAGATTGTCTTGGATTGTGGAGCAGGGGGAAAGGATCCACCGCTTCAGGTGTTCTCTTCATTGGGTTACAAAACATGTGGAATTGATATTGCTGAATCGAACCTTAGAGAGACTGTATCCTTTGGTGAACAATTGGGTGTGGATTTCTGTTTATTGAATGCTGATATACGACATATTCCGTTTCGAGATTAAAGTTTCAGTTTTTTATATTCGTTTAATACGATTCAGATGATGTCGAAGAAAGATATTGGACGAGCCGTTGGCGAAATATTGAGAGTGTTAAGACCGAGGGGACTGTGTTTCTGGAATTTTGTCTCAATCGACGAATCTCCACCACAAGGGACAATAGAAATTGGCAAGAGAGAATTTTTAGTTGAAGGTCGCTGTTGGTATGGTGGCCCACTCATCGATTCTTTTTTTGAAGACAATGAACCAGACCAATATTTCAGGAGATGTGCCATTCTTCATAAAGAAAAGCGAACGATAGAACGGGAAATAGAAGGAACGAAAGAATTTCAGGCGTACCTTGATTACATTGCTAAGAAGAAGTGAATGAGAATCAGTTTTCAATGGGTCTATATTCCATGGGCAATTGAAAGTGAGACGGTCCAAAAAGTTCAATGCCTTTTTTGGTTCGCCATTGTGGAGCAGCTGGTACACCAAAGACGGTAAGGTAACGTTTGGGGCGAAGCTCCGCCTTACCGATTGGTATACCTTCACCTGTAGTAGTATCGATGACGCAAATTGAATCAGGAGAAGATGCTATTGGGGTGTCATCAAACCATACAGCGAGATATTCATTTTTGAACCAAATCCGCATATTTCCTTCTTGTCTCTGCCTTTCACCGGTATGAAAAATACCTCGCATCTCAACGGAACCCGTGGTAAATCCTCCCGCGTCTATGAGATCAAGCCGTGTAACCTTACCCGTAAAGAGATGGATTCCACTCGTCTCAGCTAAGATTCTTTCTACCACATCTTTCCCTTCAGCACGGGCTTTGTCCATCGTTTGGCCAAGACGAATACAACGGGTGACGGATCCGTCGATTGCTGCTCGGCGATAGTGTTGACCTGAGGCGGGACACCGAGCCACTCCCACCGTACCGCCAGACGCCATAGCTACATGCCGAGTAATCACCTCTGCTCGAGCATCATCGATGGCTTCTTTTAAAATTAGAAAGTCACCAAAGGGCGAGACCATTGAAAGGGGAGTAATGGACAGCCCAGCCAGATTCGTGGTAGAGATGGCGATTTCGGGTTTTGCACGACCACAACAATCTCCGTCGATGACCACTTTCCCTAACTTAGCTGCCACGTACATTGGAATCACACCATTTCCGGGTCCAATTTCTGTGGCAATAAAGCCAAAAGGCTCACGTCCAAGGTGCTTTGAGAGTCGTTGGGCGGCTTCCACATAAAGATCTGTTGTAGTGCGTGGAAGTTGGGCTACTAACTTTTGAGCTGCTTTACTAACTCCGCCCCCAACACTACCCACTATGAAAAGGAGTTCATCATCAGGTACTTCTTCTAGGCTAACCATTCGAAAAGAACCACCAGCATCATAAACTTCGCTAATTCGCTGGTGTGCAGTCGCTTCAATTCCCCCACCACCACAGGCTAGAACCTTAGCTCCGGTAATGTAATGGTTGACCTCTTTACAGGACAGAGGTTTCATGAATGCCATCTCTGCATAATATTGGATTGTTCAGAATCAATCATCCGGAGGTATTAACGGGACTCCACATTTGTAACAATACTGAGAAGTTTTCATTGCAGCAGGAGTACCACAGTTCCAACAGAAGCTGATTTCCACATCGCTAGAAAGAACTTTAACTGGCTCACTTGGTTGTTGTGGGTGTATTTCAGTTGAAGCAACGGGGGTTATGGGTGTTGGTTCCGCTTGAGATGGAGCTTGCATGATGGAATCATGGATTACTGTTGAAATTTTTCGTTCACCAGAGCCATGTTGTGGACAGCGAATTGCAAGCACCTTATAGCTACCAGAAGTTTTTGTTCCTTCCAAGGTGACAGGATTCCCACATTTGAGGCACCTGAGAACCTGTTGTTTGATGAGAGGAGCATTTTTTGCAAGGTCTTCAAAGAGGAAGGAATAGTCTCCTGAGTCCGAATGATTAGGACAACGAAGTTCAAGTTTCACGAGTCCCTCTCTCTGCATTTTCGCTTGGGCTATGGCGAGCTGTTTATGAATTTCCGCTTGAAAGGGATCTTTTTCGGTTTGGGCGAGTTTTAGATGTTCTTTCTCCAAGGCTTCGCTCGCTGTTTGTTCCATGAACCCCAATTTTGCTTTTCGAATGACATTACTCACCACTCTTGGTTGGCCACATCTTTTGCAGGCAATCTCTGTTAGTAAAGACTCATCGCTCATTTCGATTCACCGGATAATGTTTAGAATTGTGTTTTCTAGCTAATAAGGCTAGAAGGTCGGATTTTCTGTAATGGTGTAGAAGGAAAACTAATTTAACTTTTTTATACGTAAAAAGAGTAAATTTTATATCTGCTGTTATCAATAAACAGACAATAAATCAAAATCCATTCCTTCCATAAAATAATGGCTTTAGATCTATTGAGCAAATGATAATGTATGACATTCCAAAAAAACCGGGCAGGTCATTAAATGATAAAATTGTTGTAGGATTTGCTGTAAGTTACATCATATTGGGTATAGGATTTTGGATTACAATTCAGCTTGCGACCTTTGCATTTTTTGGTGCGATAACCCAACGGGGTTGGTTTTTACTTGGATGGAATCCTATGGATCCATTATGGTTGCACACCTTGAAGTATGGATTAAGATTGTATGTGGTCATGATCCCGCTTTTAGTGATAATGGGGATCAGTATAGGTGTGTATATCTGGCTTTTTGAAGCTAAAGCTCAAGTATGGATGATGTTGCTGAAAACAATTGGAGTGAGTCTCATATTTGCACTCCCCCTCATTGTGCTCTTTGCGTTCTCCATGGGGGGATTTTGGGAGGTAATCGGTTTCTTGCCGTATTTATCATATTACAGTTATTACCTGATTTTGATTGGGCTATTTTACACGATTTTCGTGGTATATTTAACTGCGATAGTGGCGTTCAGCTCTCCAACGCCAACAGATATCGCTAATGAAATATTCCGAAACCCCGCATTCTGGATTCTTTTTTCCGGGTTCTTCGTTATTTTGATAATAACCTTAGTTCCCTTTGTGGATTCTCTAATTACTGAATCGTGGCAATACTTATCAGTTGATATATATTGTTCAATTTGGAGGGCTGGAATAATGATGTCATCGCTTCCTATTGCTTTCGTACTCCCAGTATTCCCCCTTCTTTTCAGCAGTTCGAGTTATTATACCAAGTTTGTTAATTCAAAACCACTTGTCTAGATTGTATGGATTAATCAAGCGTTATTCGATTTGAAAGGTTTGAATTTAAGCAAGATAACAACGATGACGCTGATAAGCCCAGCCGTTATAATGAAACCTATGGCCAATCCTAGTCCGGAACTATCAGCGGGTATTGTTGCAGAGGGGAGGACGTAGTTTTCTATGAGTGAAAATATGTCTAAATCATTGCTGGCAGCCGTAATGACTACGATCATGTCGTGGTTGGGAATAACGAAGATATGCTGATTCTCATAGCCGTGCGCTGCATAAGCTTCCATGTTGGGACGAATCCACCATTGATATCCATATCCAGTGTTAGCACTCAATGTGACCTTTTGTGACGACGAAGCAGTGACCCAAGAGGAAGGCAGAATCACGGTCCCATCCCAGCTACCACGGTGTAGATAAAGAAATCCGAATTTAGCCATATCCCGGGGTCTGAGCTGCAGACCCGAGCCACCGCATTCAATGCCATTCGGTGAATGTTGCCAAGAATAATCGGTAATGCCTAATGGCGTAAACAACGCAGTTTCCGCAAAATTAAGAGTTGTCATGTTAGTTGCTTGTGCAACAATTGCAGAGAGAAGGTGGGATCCTCCAGTATTATAGACCCATTGTTCACCTGGATTATATTCCATAGGTCGGTCGATAACGAATTGTACCCAATCAGGGCTGGTTGTCATGCGGTACCAGTCGTTATTGGGATGAGTATAGGGATAACTCGATTCATCCCATGGGAGACCGGAGGTCATGGTGAGGAGGTCTTCAACTGTAACTGCTTCTTTGCGTGCATCAAGGTTATCGATTGTCAGATGAGAGAAAAAGTCCACCATATAGTCGTTAAGTGAAAGATATCCCTGTGAGATTGCAATCCCAATGAGGGCAGATGTGACACTTTTTGTGCAGGAAAAGATGTTCCGGGTTTGATTAATGCGGCTTTGGACTTGGAAATAATTCTCATACACTAAATACCCATGACGGACTATTAGGATGGAACGGAGTGTTGCACTCGATTCCCATCCACTGATATAGTTCTCCATTTGACGATACCAGGTTGAATCCAGACCCTGAGACTCAGGAGTAGCTACCAGCCAGCCTGCGGTAGGCCAATAATCGGGATCACTGACCTGGGCATCAACATGTACTGGTAAACAACTATTGAAGATAGTAAAAAGAAAGCCTAGTAGAATTAACACATTGAACTTCCTAGAAGACATGTTGATCTCTTCCTACGAATTATTCCATAGAATCATCAGGTAAAAATTTAATGAAAACAGTTAGTTAGTAAATAGACTGAAAATTAAAAAGAGAGACCTAATTGCGAATCGGTTGGTTCAGAAATCGGAACCCAGAATAGATAAGGTAGAGTTGGTTTGATTTTGTTTACTTTTAGACAGGTTAACAATATTTGCCCACGACTTGCCAAGCTACGGGTTTAATTATGGATTAGCAAAAGCCTTCTCAGTTTTTTGAGCACGATAGATTAAATAGATAATCCCAAAGTTGAGAGGGAGAATAAGGCTACTTGCAATTAATGGGAGAGCTGGTTGGAATGCGTAACTAAGCCCACCGACATAAGGCGTTAATGGTGAAATAGCTCGAGATGTCAAGACAAATGTAGCGAATGCGTTCGGTAATTGACTGGGATGGATTTGATGAGAAATGATAGCGTTTGTGAGGATGTATCCTCCATAAGACAATCCTCGAACAACATAGGCTAGAGGGAGAAAGATTGGGACAGGGATGAAGAATAAGAGGGCGTAGTAGCTTATGGATCCGAGAATGGGGATAGAAAGCATTTTGGTATAACCCCATCGGTCACCAGCAACTCCGAGGAGAGGTCCGAGAATAGCGCCACTAGCACTAAGAATAGTAAAGAGGACACCGATTGAGGATTCCTCTAAACCAAATTTATCGTAAAGATAGAGGGGAACAAAGAAATCAGCGAAGGTGTATACCGAAAATATAACACCCATAAAAATAGTTGTGAATATGAATACTCGATTTTTGATGAAATCCCACCGCCAACGTTTTTTAATGCTTTCAGATTTCTGCGGAACAGAGGTTAGTGGAAAAAGAAGAAGTGTACTAACGATATAGCAGACTACAGAAACGAGAAAAAGATTCGAGTAACCAAATAAAGAGATTATTAGACCACCAATTGTTGGAGCAGGAATACCAGCGAAGGCCGAAGAGCTGGCAATAAGAGAATATCCAATTCCACGTTGTTTTCTACTTGTTACATGGGATGTATAGGTTCGAAATGGCGCTGAGGCTAATAAAGCCGTTCCTTCGAAGAAGGCTGCGAGTAGTGCCCATTGCCATCCAAGAGTTTGAGCGAGGATGTAAATAATCGGCGCAGGAATAACGATAATCCAACCCAAAATCAGGAGTGGTTTTACACCAAAACGTGTGGTTAGAACACCTCCTAATCCTGTCCAAAGGATTCCACTTGCCATCATAATTGAGGAAAAGAGCCCTGCCTGAACAGGGGTTGCCCCAATGCTGATGAGAAAGATGCTAAGGAAATTTGTATAAAGACCCAGACCAAAAAACCACATGAAATTTGAAACTAATAGAAACCCGTAACTCCGTTGAGGATGGTCAAGTATATCTGAATCTGATTCGATGGAACCACTCTCGTTTCCTGCCAATTTGTTACCTAGATTATCTTGTTCCATACCAATCAAACTTATTTTTAATAGTAGAGCAAGCCCTAGACGTGCCATAATTAATTTTGTAATAGGTGAATTTCGAAGCTTTGATCGGCCTCCATTTTAAAAAAACAGAAACTGAAAAGATTTTCATTGATTCCGAATACGACTTAAGAATGCATGGGGACTTTCAATAATTTTTATTTTAATTGGATTAAAGACTACTTGGACCCAAGGTTTGTCATCACCACGACGATCTCCTTCAATGATGAATTCTTTCACAAGGTTTCCGTAAGAGGGAGCGACGCTATTCAAATGAGGATCAGTATCTAGTAGCTGGACTCCACTAGCAGCATCGGTTAGAATTGTTGCGATAAGATACCCAGGATGGTCTTTTTCGAGCGAATAAGCAGTTTGTAGCCCAGATTGACCTTGAAAAAAGGTAAAATCATTATGTGTTTCAACAGCATCCATGAAGATTTCATAGCTGAGTTGTAAGTTTCCAACCTTTCGGAGAATGACCAACACTGTGACGAATGGACCATACCCCGAAAATTCACGATCACGTCCATCCACGAAAGGTGGATAGAATGGTTTTGAAGGCAGAAGTTCTATAACAATTTCTTGGGAGAGAGGTCGTCTCAATTCCATTTTGATACCTATTTCTAAAGGTATGTTTGACAGATTTCAACTTACGGGAACCATGAGGGTGAAAAAACTGCGATAAAAGAGAAGACCTAACATTTTTAGGAACTTTTAGGTTCGGATTTCCTCAGAATTAGTATCTAATTCAAAAAACATAAACTCTAATGATAATGAAGAATTAATGAGGATCGTAAGTCATGGAAGAGGATTTTGAACCGAGTTTGAATGACGAACAAATTTCATCTCCTCCCAACCAGTGGGCCATTAGATGTTGTGCAGTCCTTATCATCGTCGTCTTTATTACGGCTTTAATAGTTGGTTATGCATCCTGGTTCTTCCCCTATCCATCCCCATTTCCTTGAATTTTTAAAATTAGGTAAAAGCGGATGCCATTGGATTTTTTAATTAGAGAAAGAGAAGTGGAACGGCTCCCCGGATATCCGAATGGACCAAGAGGTTGGAGGGAAATTGGAGCATTCGGTCCAGGTTTTCCAAGATTTCCAATGCTTGGGGGCCTACTGCTGGTGGACAACGGATTTCGGAAATTTTGAAAGTCAGACATCCATTGGGGAGCCGTCTTCGGTGTCAGCTTGTTGACCTTGGAGGGATAATCGTGAGTATTTTGGTGCCATGAACCTCTTGGTTATCATCCGCGTCCTTCCTGGTACGTTTCAGCAAGGAGAAATTCTGTAATTCAAGGGTAAATAGTCGTGGATACCGGCAAGTGCGAAAAGTAGTCTTTCAAGCTAAAAGAACAACAGGAAACCGAACTTACTGGTTCATTATTCATCCGATAAAAAATCGTATAGACAGAGGAAGCCTTTCTTGCTATGCGTCAGCTTGCTCTAAAATTTCATCTAATAGAATCTCCCTTAAACCCTTGAAATGTCGCATGGGATAGAGTACCAGAATTTCCACTTGATCAACCATAGGACCACGTTTGATTTCATGGGCAATTCGCTCAAACATATTCATATTTTTAACAACAAAAGTACTGAAAAGAATGGGTTCCGTGGCTGAGGCATAAGAATACCAATGCTCGCGGGGGAACTTTTTTTCTAGCCATTGGACTAATTTTTTGGGTTCTACTTGATTTTCATCATATGTGATTCGTGTTACGTATGATATGTTTCCACCAGAATTCAAGTTCCAAATCGTTCGAAAATGTATAGGTTCATTATAAGCACGGTTTTCTGGGGGAATATCGTTTCGAATTACAAAGGCTCTAGTTGTACTTTTGTTTCCACCTAGCGTTTCAAGAACTCGACGGATAGTGCGTGCCGTCAACCCGGTTCGTTTTGCTAGTTCTACTATAGACATGCGAGCATCTATTCTTAATTCTCGTAAGACTTTTAGTTGGAGGGGTTTGAATTGAATTTTACCACCCTTTTCAGTTAATAGCGTGTGGATTTCAACTTGAGAAACTCCATTTAAACCTCGAAGAAACCTACTTAGATCTGCCAGACCTTGAGCTCCCACATATTCTCCGAATAGCATTATGTCGCCACTAGAGAGGAAAGCAGCACGATGGACCATTGGATTAGTCCCAATTGTATTTATGAGAACTTCATCGTCATAGGACCCATCAGTCATGATAAAAGCCACAAACATTTCAGCATTAATCATCCCGAGACTCAGCCAAATTCCAAACCGTTTGAGAATACCAGATTTCTGAAGCTTTGTGACTCGCTTCTTGATTGCGTTAGCGCTGAGGTTAAATTGTCTTGATAATGCCTCGTACGAGATGCGACAATTTGCATCTAATTCGTAGAAAATCCCTTTATCAATTTGGTCCACCGCAGACACCGCGTACCAGGAAGGTAATATCCCATCGAGCAGGGGAAGCTAGCTAACTAATAGTTGAAGGCTATCAGTCTCAGGCTCTGCTCGACAGCGTCAAGAAAAAGAAAGTTCTTCGATTTAAGCTAAACCATAGCTGCATTCATGTTTAGGTTTCTAATCATCAAGGTGGTAACAACAGCTTAAACATTTTACGAGATGGAGGTTTTGAAAATGAACGAGACGCTGTCCAGAGACAATCATGTTTAATAACATCAAGTGTAAATCCAGATTCATGGAGTCGTAAGAGATATTGTAATAATTCAATCAATCTGGATAATGTGTGACTCAAATTATCCTTCTTAGGTTTATCTTGTGAATCATCCAAGGTTTCATCACGAGATTCTTTATGATTGGGCAACCAGACTTCCACTTCGATGGATACAGTCTTTGGATCCTTCGTTGTCCGAAGTAAAAGTATACGCAGCGAAGTAGTCTGCATAAGAGGAGTAACTGATTCACCCAATTCAGATAATAATGAAGCGTTAACGGGGGAGGTTGTGAGTTGTTGATATTTTTGCATCAGTTCTTCAAGATTCATCATTAATTCCTTTTTATTCCCTCCCAAGGTGAGTTATTTATTCATGGCAACCGCAGGGTTCGGAAATAATACAAAGGTCCCCGTTCTAAGGAGAAATTGTAAATCAGCTGGTTCGGTTTAATTCACTCCAAATCACATGGGTTTTTTCATGCTGATGATAAGTCTCTTATGCAAGAATTGAGTAACTACTGACATGTCCATGTATGGACGGAAAAATATTGGTTAGCAAAAGACTCCATCCAATACCCAGCCTTACCATTTTCATTTTAGTATTACTAATGCTAGCCCCAATATGTATCCAATTTTCATTTCAATTTTCGAAAACGTTGAATGGCACCTCATTATCATCTATCGAATACCATTGGAGATCTAGATTAGCACAACCAACTACCTTGGAAAACATACAGTTAGACAAGATGTGGAACCGAACCTATAGCCAATCCCAGTACGATATCGGATATGGGATAATCGAATGTCAAGATGGGGGACTTGCGATGATTGGGGCTACCCAGCAAACAAGCATGGAAATGAGTCATCGATACAATTTATGGCTAATCCGAACAGATGCCTCTGGAAACGTACTCTGGAACGCTAGTTATGGCCAAATAGGTTACGATGGAGGTTATGACCTCGTTGAATGTCCTGACGGTGGATTCGCTCTTCTGGGATATTCAATGAACAATCAAAGTGATGCATCTTATATCTTTG